>JAUSJX010000151.1 GCA_030647435.1 Candidatus Rokuibacteriota bacterium | reverse complement strand
CACCCCGGGCCCATCCATCTCCTGCTGACCGATGTCGTGATGCCGGGGATGGGCGGGCGGAAGCTGGCCGAGCATCTGTCCGCCGCGCGGCGGCCCGAGATGAGGGTTCTGTACATGTCGGGACACACCGACGATGTCATCCTCCGCTCCGGCGTCCTCCAGGGAGACTTGGCCTTCCTCAGGAAGCCGTTCACGCCGATGAGACTCGCGCGGAAGGTCCGGGAGACCCTGGACGCCCGCTCACCGGCCCGCGGCGCGGGATCTCCGCCTTCGGTCCCCTGACGGCCCACGTGGGGTCAAGGGAGGAAGGGATCACTTCTCGTCGATCACGAAGCCGGGGCTACTGGGTGAAATGGCGCGCCTTCGATGAGATGGCGGACGCGCTGACCCAGCGGGAACACGCGTGGCTTGACGAGAGACTCGGAGAGACCTGCGCATGAACACGGATCCTGCCGGCTGGGCCAAGATCCTGATCGTCGCCGACGAATCGAGCCCCCCCTTGCTGCTGGAGGGACTTCTCCGGGACGCCGGGTATGTCAATATCAGGAACACCACGGACCTGCGGGCGGTCCTGACCCTGGTGGCGGAGCTCCAGCCGGATCTCCTGTGCCTCGATCTGCGGATGCCGCATCGAGAGGGCGTCCAGGTCATCGAGGACCTCCGCCACCAGCGCCCAGCGCGGACCTACCTGCCGATCCTCGTGGTGGCCGGCGAGGCGACCCCGGAGGCCCGTCGGCGCACCCTGGCGGCCGGGGCGAATGACTTTCTGACCCAGCCGGTCGATCGGCTCGAGCTCCTTCTGCGTGCGCGGAACCTGCTCGAGACCCGCCGCTTGCACCGCGTACTCCAGACCGAGAGGGCCTCCCTCAACCGGGTGCAGAGTGCGGCGCTGGAGGCGGCCGCCGACGCCATCCTCATCACCGACCGCGACGGCACGATCCAGTGGGTAAACCGAGCGTTCAGCGCCCTGACCGGGTACGCGCCGGAAGAGGTGGTGGGGCGATCCCCGCGCCGACTCCAATCGGGGCAGCACGAGCCCGAGTTCTATCGGCGGCTGTGGGACACCATCCTGGCGGGCGCCGTCTGGCGGGGTGAGATCGTCAACCGATACAAGGACGGCCGGCTGGCGACCGAGGCGATGACGATAACCCCGGTGCAGGGGGACGAGGGCGCGATCACGCACTTCATCGCCATCAAGCGAGACGTCACGGCGGCCAAGGACGCGGAACGGTCTCGAGCCCGGCTGGCCGCGGTTCTGGAGGCGAGTCCTGATTTCGTCGCCATGGCCGACCCGCAGGGGCGGGTCCTCTCTCTGAACGCCGCGGCCCGCCGCATGCTGGACGTCCCGGACGATCTCGGTCCGTCCCTCGTCACGTTCGCCGGAAGCCACCCTCCGTGGGCCGCCGACCTCGTGCTGAAGGAGGGCATTTCGACCGCCCTGCGCGAAGGCGTCTGGAAGGGGGAGACGGCCTTTCTGAGTCGCAGCGGAAGACTCATTCCAGTCTCGCAGATCATTCTCGCCCACAAGGCGCCCGATGGCCGGGTCGAATTCCTGTCCACCGTCGCCCGCGACATCACCGAGCGCAAGAAAGCAGAGCAAGCGCTGGCCGAGGCGCTGGCCTTCCATACGACCCTCGTCACGGCGGCACCTGTCGGGATCGTGACGTACAGACTGACCGGCGAATGCGTCTCCTGCAATGACACGGCGGCCGCGATCGCCGGTGCGACGGCTGAGCAGCTCAAGAGCCAGAACTTCCGCACGCTGGACTCGTGGAAGGCCTCCGGCCTGATGGACCTCGCAGAACGAGCCATCACCACACGACAACCGCAGGCATCCGAGTTCCAGATCCACACCACGTTCGGCAAGGACCCATGGGTCATGGGACGCTGTACGGTCTTCCGGGCAGGAGATGAAGACCTCCTGTTGGTCATCTTGGTTGACGTCACCGAGCAGCAGCGGGTCGCGCAGGCGCTGCGCGCCGAGGAGGCGTTCAAGAGCGCCATCATCCGGAGCGCGGCAGAAGGTCTGAGCGTCCGGCACGAGATTCCGGAGCCGCCCCACGTTGCCTTCACCCTCTGGAACGACCGGATGACGGGAATCACCGGCTACACCATGGAGGAGATCAACCGGCTCGGGTGGTATCAGACCGTCTATCCCGACCCGGAGGTCCGAGCGCGCGCCGCGGCGCGGATGGGCCAGGTGCGCGAGGGCAAGAACCTGCACCACGAGGAGTGGGACATCACGCGCGCCGACGGCACCACACGGCTGGTGAGCATTTCCACCTCCGTCCTGCCGACTGAGGATGGCACCGCCCACGTGCTGGCCCTCATGGACGACGTCACCGAGCGCAAACGTGCGGAGGAGGCAGTGCGGCAGAGCGAAGCGAGCCTGCGCGCCATCGCCGACAACGCGCCTTTCGGCATCGCGGTCATTCAGGATGAATGCCGCGTATTCGCCAACCGCCAAGCTGCGCGGCTGCTGGGCTACACCGTCGAGGAGCTCGCGCAGTTTTCCATCGTTGACTTGGTACATCCGGATTATCGGGCCACGATGCTTGAGAAGTACCGGCGCCGTCTCGCCGGCGAGGCCGGGCTGGAGACGGCTGAGTACATGGTGCTGGCCAAGGACGGGCGGGCGATTGCGGTTGAAGGCACTTTCGCCACCACGACATGGAACGGCCAGGCCGCCCTGATGCTCTTCTCCGAGGACATCACCGAGCGCAAGCGGGCGGAGGAGGAGAGTCGGCGGCAGCACGAACTCGCCGCGCAGAACGAGAAGTTGGCGGCGATGAGCACGCTCCTCGCGGGCGTCGCCCACGAGCTCAACAACCCACTGTCCGTGGTCGTCGGGCGAGCCGCGCTGCTGCGAGCCCAGGTCCGCGACGAGGCGCTGGCCCGGCACACCACTCAGATCGAGGAGGCCGCCGCGCGGTGCGCGCGCATCGTCAAGAACTTCCTCGCCGTGGCCCGCCAGCATTTCCCCGAGCGCGAGCCCAGCTCCCTGAACCTGATCGTCCGGGATGCCGTGGAAATCCTCGCGTACCCCCTGCGGGTCGACGGCGTGGAGCTCCGTCTGGAGTTGGCCGAGGACCTCCCCGAATTCCAAGCGGACGCCCACCAGCTCGGGCAGGTCATCATCAATCTCGTCTCGAATGCCCACCACGCGGTCCGCGGCGCCGAGACGCGCCGGATCACCGTGACGACCCGCCACGAGGCCCCGCGCGGGCTCGTCAGCCTTGCGGTCGAGGATACCGGGCCCGGGATCCCGCCCGACATCGAACGCCGCATCTTCGAACCCTTCTTCACGACCAAGCCGATCGGGCAGGGCACGGGATTGGGCCTCGCCCTTTGCCGCGGGATCACGGAGGAGCACGGCGGCGCGCTCCGGGTCGACGGCCGCCCCGGGCGCGGCGCCCGGTTCGTGGTCGAGCTGCCCGCCCAGCCGGCGCCCGAGCCAGCGTCGGGGCCAGAGGCGCCCGGGGCGCCGTCGCCGATCCCGCCGTGCAGGATCCTCGTCGCGGACGACGAGCCGGAGGTCGCGAGCCTGGTGGCCGAGGTGCTCGCCGGCGACCATCATACGGTCGAGACGGTCACGAGCGGCCGGGCCGCCCTCGAGCGTCTCGCGGCGCGCTCGTACGACGTCATTGTGAGCGACATCCGGATGCCCGATCTCGACGGCATCGCGTTCTACCGGGCGCTGGAGCAACGCCAGCCTGCGGCGTGCGCGCGCCTGATCTTTCTGACCGGGGATACGCTCGATCCTGTCCTCGGGGAGTTCCTCCGGAGCAGCGGACGTCCATACGTCGTGAAGCCGTTCGTTCCCGAGCAACTCCGCCGCGCGATGGCGCAGGTCCTCCCTCCGGGACCCGCTGGGGCCCCGGATGGGCGCGGCGCCGCGCCGCCTTCTCCGTCTCGCTGAGGAGGACGATCATCGCCGCCGTGTCCGGCGCTGGCCTTGATCGGCCCACGGTGGTGCTGGATTCCAGACACTGCGGAACGGTGACCCGTGGACACCCCTCCGCGACGTGGCCCTGGCTGGGAGCCTTGGGCAGAGAAGCAGAACGGGAGGGCCGCCGTCTGGCCCGTTTACACACCTCTTGACGTCACCTCTGACGCAGCCGTGGCGGCCGTCACGGATGGCGGTGACAAACCTCGACGCCACCGGCCGCCCTTTCGTGGCGGAAGTTGAACGGATACCTGAGCACGCCACACGATTTCCCGAAGAATCGGATACTTGCAGGGCACCCCCTTTTGGCACGAGGTCTGCTTCGGTAACCATTGGAAGTAGTGCTGGCCCGAGCCGACGAGCGGGAAGAGAGGAGCCTTGGGATGGAGCTTCAGCCGGCGACTATCCTCTGCGTGGACGACGAGCCAGAGGTGTTGGATCTGCTCAAGGAGTACTTCGGCCTACAGGGATTCGTGGTCCTCACCGCCACCAACGGCGTCGAGGCCTTTTTGCAGGCCAAGCAGTGGATGCCCCGCGCGGTCGTGATGGATCTCTTCATGCCCCGCCTGGGCGGCATCGGGGCCCTCGCCCGCATCAAGGCGCTCAACCCGGGCATCGCCGTGATCCTCGTGAGCGGGATGGGCAACGCGCTCGACCTCGTGACCGAGGCCGGCCTCTCTGTGGACGCCGCGATCGCCAAGCCGCTGGACTTGGCGAAGCTCTCGGACGCGCTCGCGCGCGTAGGCGTCATGGCGCCCGCCGCCCTCGCCGCCGGGCACGGCTCCCACCGACCTCGCCCCATCCGCGCCCGCGTGCTGGTGGTGGACGACGAGCTCGAGTTGCGGAAGATGCTGTCCGAGCACCTCCAGGAGAAGGGCTACGATGTGCTCGAGGCGGCCGACGGCGAGGAGGCAATGGCGCGGATGCCGGAGTACCGGCCGCACATCGTGCTGCTCGACCTCATGATGGCCGGCATCGGCGGCATGGAGACGCTCCGCCGCGTCAAAGCTATGGCGCCGGAGACGTGCGTGATCATGGTCACGGCCATCGAGGAGATCGAGTCGGCGCGGACGGCGCTGGGCCGTGGCGCCTCCGACTACATCACCAAGCCCTTCAGCCTCAAGTACCTCGACTCCGTTCTCGAGGTCCACCTGCTGATGGACCGCATCGACCCCGACTCGAAGTAGACTTGCATCGAGCGGGTCGCGCGACCCCCGATGCGAGCGACACGTCGGTGGCGTCTCCGGGGAGGAGGAAGGGGTAATGTACAAGGCCGAGTGGGTCTCCATCACAGCCGGGGACTATGGAATGGCGAGCGAGCTCGGCGATCCCTCGGAGCGGGCGGACCGGGCCATGCCCGAGACCGCCGCGCGCCGCGGGGCTCGGTCGCGCGTGCTCGTGGTGGACGACGAGCCGGAGATCGTGGCCTACCTGTGCGAGGCCCTCGAGGGGCTGGGGTACGAGGTCTCGAGCGCGCGGGATGGCCGGGAAGCCCTCGAGCGCGTCACCGCCCAGCAACCCGATCTGATCCTCCTCGACTGCGTGATGCCCGTGATGGACGGCGTGGCCGTGTGTCAGGCGCTCAGGCTGCGGGAGGCGACACGCTTGCTCCCGATTCTCATGGTGACGGCGCTCACCGACGTGGAAAGCCGGGTGCGCGCATTCGAGAGCGGTGTCGACGACGTGGTGACCAAGCCCTTCCACCACCACGAGCTGGTCACCCGGATCCACAGCGCGCTCACCCGCAAGCACGCCATTGACCAGAAGGTCCGCGATCTGCAGCGCGCCCGAGACCACTTCTCGAACTACGTTCCGGAAACCGTCAAACGCCTGGTCATGGCGAATCTGGAGGCGTCGGACCTCGCAAAGGTCGAGCGCGACGTGACGGTCCTCTTCGTGGACATCAGCGGCTACACGCGGCTGGCCGAGCGCCTGCCCGCCCACGCGCTGAACGCCCTGGTTGAGCGCTACTTCTCGGGCTTCTTCGACCGGCTGACCGAGGCGGGCGGCGACGTCAACGAGACGGCGGGCGACGGCCTCATGGTCATCTTTCAACACGGTGGGCCGCAGGAGCACGCGACCCATGCCGTGGACGCGGCGCTCATGCTGCTGGCGCTCACCGAGGCGCTCAACCATACGGAGGTGGAGACGCCGCTCGCCATCCACATCGGGATCAACTCGGGCGTCGCATACGTGGGGTCGACCCACTTCGATGGGCGGCGCGGGACGCGCTGGACTTTCACGGCGACCGGGCTCGTCACCGCGGTGGCCGCCCGCCTGGCGGGCCTGGCGCAGGACGGCCAGATCGTGGCGGGGCCCGAAACGGTGCTGCGCCTCGGCGACCGCTACCGCCTTGAACCTGTCGGTGCCGTGCGTCTCAAGAACATCACGGAGCCCATCGAGGCGCAACGCATCTTTGGACCCTCGTCGAGCTATTAACCGCGGGCGCTTCCGTGATTAGCCGCGAAGTCACCGCCGAGGACGAGCGGAAGCTCGCCGCGCTGGCCCGGCGCATCGTCCGCTGCCGGCTCTGCCCGCGGCTCGTGAGGCACCGCGAGGGGGCCGCGGCCGACCCGCCGCGGCGCTACCGCGGGCAGACCTACTGGGCGCGCCCGCTGCCGGCCTTCGGCGATCCTCGCGCGTGCGTCCTCATCGTGGGTTTGGCACCGGCCGCCCACGGCGGCAACCGCACCGGGCGCATGTTCACGGGAGACAGGAGCGGGGACTGGCTCTTTCGCGCGCTCTACGAGTCGGGGTTCGCCAATCAACCGGCGTCGACCCACGCCGGCGACGGGCTCGCGCTCCGCGGCGCCTACATCACGGCCGCGCTCCGCTGCGCGCCGCCGGCAAACAAGCCGCTGCCCGGTGAGATGCTCCGCTGCCAGCCGTACCTGCTCGAAGAGTTGGCGCTGCTCCGCGACGTGCGGGTGGTGGTCGCCCTCGGCAAGATTGCGTGGGACGCCTATCTCCGCGCGCGGCGCGCCGCGGCGCTGCCGCTGCCCCGCCCGCTGCCGCGCTTCGGCCACGGCGCCCGCTCGGCGATGCCCGACGGCACCGTGCTCCTGGGCAGCTTCCATCCGAGCCAGCAGAACACCTTCACGGGCAGGCTCACGCGCCCGATGCTGCGGCAGGTATTTGTCACCGCGAAACACCTCGCAGGCGTCCCCTCACCCTGACCCTCTCCCCCAGTGGGGGAGAGGGGGAGAAGCGCTTATGGCCGGCCGGAATGGATCACCAGGCCGCCCAGGACGATGAGGGCGCCGCCGAGCCAGAGTGACGGCGACGGGCGCTCGCCGCCGACCCAGAAGGCCACGGCCTGGCTCACGACGAAGAAGACCGCGATGTAGAGGCCCAACGTCCGGCCGAAACCGAGCGCGGGCTGGTTGACGAGGAGGCCGTAGGCGGCCAAGGCGCAAGCGCCCGCGACCAGGCTGGAGCGCCGTCCGCCCAGTCCGACGCGCATCAGGAAGTCGCCCGACACCTCGAGCGTCGCCGCCAGGGCGAGGTAGACGATGGTCATCGGACACCTCCGCGTGAAGGTTCGCACGGCCGGCGCCAAGGTTGCCGGGCGCAGGGGCCCGTAGCATAATCGATCCATGCCCTTTCGACACGCGCTCAAGGCCTGCGCGCTCGCCGCGACGTGCCTGGCCGTGTCCCTCGCCCACGCCGCGCAGGCGCCGCCCGTCACCGATGTCGTGCTCGACAACGGCCTTCGCATCCTGGTCCTGGAGGACCATCGGAGCCCCATCGCCACCATCCAGACCTGGTACAAGGTTGGGTCGCGAAACGAGATCCCGGGGGCGACCGGGCTCGCGCACTTCCTCGAGCACATGATGTTCAAGGGGACGCCGACCCATGGGAAAGGCCAGTTCGCGCGGATCGTGGAGGGGAACGGCGGGCAGGACAACGCCTTCACCTCCCACGACGTGACGTCCTACTACGTCAACATCGCCGCCGACCGGGTCGACCTCGTCCTGGGCCTCGAGGCCGACCGCATGCGCAACCTCCTGCTCGACCCGAAGGAGATCGATTCGGAGCGGCAGGTGGTGGCGGAGGAGCGGCGCACGCGCACCGAGGACGACCCCGACGGGTACCTCTCGGAAGAGTTTCTCGCCGCCGCGTACAAGGCGCACCCGTACGGCTGGCCCGTGATCGGGTGGATGCAGGACATCCTGCGCGTCCGCCAAGCCGAGCTTCGCGCCTTCTACAACCGCCACTACCAGCCGGACAACGCTCTCCTCATGGTGGCGGGCGACGTAGACTCGCGCCGCGTGATCTCCCGGGCGCGCGAGACCTTCGGCCGCATCCCGCGCGGCCCCGCGCCACCGCCCATGGATGCGATCGAGCCGCCCCAGCTGGCCGAGCGCCGCGTCGTCGTCTACAAGGCGGACGCGCGCGCGCCCATCGTGTACATCGGCTTCCACGTCCCCAACTACCTCTCCAAGGACGCCCCGGCTCTCGAGCTGCTGTCGACCATCCTTCAGGAGGGGCGGGCCTCGCGGCTGTACCGGAGGCTGGTGTACGAGCGGAGGCTGGCGCTCTCCATTGGCGGCGACTACGCCTACCTCTCGCACGACCCCAACCTGTTCTGGTTCTCGGGCACGCCGCTGCCCGGGCAGACGCCCGAGGTGCTCGAGCAGGCCATTATGGCCGAGATCGAGCGCGTCAAGAGCGAGACCGTGCCCGAGGAGGAGCTCGAGCGCGCCAAGAACCAGATCGAGTCGGGCTTCGTCTGGCGCCAGGACTCGGTCTACTCGCGGGCCGCGAGCCTCGCCCGCTTCGAGCTGGCGGGCTCGTGGCGGAACAGCGAGAGCTTCGTGCCCTTGATCCGCCACGTGACGGCGGCTGATCTCCAGCGCGCGGCCCGCGCCTACTTCCAGACCGGCCGCCGCACCGTCGGCGTCCTGTTGCCCGGCGCGCCGCCCGCTGCCGCGGGCAAGTGAAGGCCATGCGTTCCCGCTGGGCCAAAGGGGCGGCAGGCCTCGTTCTTCTGGTCGCCCTGTTCGTCGCCGCCGCGTGGGGCGCGCGCCACCTGGGCGGCGGGGTGTCCAAGCCTGTCGCCGTCACAGGCACCATCGAGGCGACCCAGGTGGACGTCAGCGTCAAGATCACCGGGCGCATCCTGGAGCGCCTCGTCAAGGAGGGGGACAGGGTCACGCGCGGTCAGGTGCTGGTGCGCCTCGACGGCTCCGAGCTGGCAGCCGACGTCAGGCGCCAGGACGCGGCACTGCGCTCGGCCCAGGCGACGCTGCGCGATCTCCAGAAGGGGGCGCGGCCCCAGGAGATCGAGGATGCGCGGGCCGCCGTCTCGAGCGCCGAGGCCACGCGCACCATGACCGAGCTCGAATACCAGCGCAGCGATCAGCTGTACACGAAGAACCTGATCGCGGCCCAGGATGTGGACCGGGCGCGGCAGGCGTACGAGGTCGCCAAGGCGCAGGAGCGGAGCGTCCGCGAGCGGCTCGCGCTCCTTCTCGCCGGCTCGCGCCCCGACCAAATCGACGCGGCGGGCTGGCAGGTGACGCAGGCCGAGTCCGCGCTGGCCCAGGCCCAGAGCCGGCTGCGCGAAGCGGTGGTCGTGTCGCCCATCGACGGCGTGGTGCTGAGGAAGAACCTCGAGGCCGGGGAGACCGCCAACCCCGGCGTGCCGATCCTGACCCTCGTCAACCCGAAGGACGTGTGGCTGCGCGCCTACGTGCCGGAGACCGAGGTGGGCCGGCTCAAGGTCGGTGACACGGCCGCGCTGCGCGTGGACGCCTTTCCCAACCGCGTCTTCACCGGGCGCCTCATCGAGATCGCCTCCGAGGCGGAGTTCACCCCGCGCAACGTCCAGACCAAGAAGGAGCGGGTCAACCTCGTCTTCCGCATCAAGATCCAGATCGACAACCCGGACGGCCTGCTCAAGCCTGGGCTGCCCGCGGACGCCGATGTCGGATGACGGCTGCGCCGTCGTCACGCGCCAGCTGACACGCCGCTTCGGCAAGCGCGTCGCGGTGGACCACCTCGACCTGCGCGTGCGGGCGGGGGAGCTGTACGGCTTCCTGGGGCCCAACGGGGCGGGCAAGTCGACGACGCTCCGGATGCTCTGCGGCATCCTCGAGCCCTCCGAGGGCGGCGGGACCGTCTTGGGCATCGACCTCGTGGCCGAGCCGGAGCGGATCAAGTCGGTCATCGGCTACATGTCGCAGAAGTTCTCGCTCTATGACGACCTGAGCGTCGAGGAGAACCTGAGCTTCTACGCGCGCGTGTACGAGGTGCCTCGGGCCCAGCGCGCGGGGCGGATCGCGCAGATGGTCCGGATGGCGGACCTGGCGGAGCGGGAGCGCCAGCTCGCGGGCACGCTGTCCGGCGGCTACCGCCAGCGGCTGGCCCTGGCCTGCGCCCTGGTCCATGCCCCGCGGCTCATCTTCCTCGACGAGCCGACGGCGGGCGTGGACCCCGTCTCGCGCAGAAACTTCTGGGGGCTCATCCGACGGCTGGTCGACCACGGCACCACCATCCTCGTCACCACCCACTACATGGACGAGGCCGAGCTGTGCGACACGCTCGGCTTCATCTACGAGGGCAAGCTCATCGCGCAGGGGTCGCCCGCCGTCATCAAGAGCGAGACGTTCCGCCGCCCGGTCATCGAGGTGGACGTGGAGGACCTGCGCCGCGCCTCCGATCTCCTGGCCGATTGGGAAGCGGTCGAGGAGGTGCTGCGGGTCGGGACGCGGCTTCGCGTGGTGCTGGCTACGGGCGCGGCCGGGGCGGGGGACGTCAAGGGCTTCCTGGAGCGGGCCGGTCTGCGCGTGCGCTGGGCCCACGACGTCGAGCCCTCGGTCGAAGACCTGTTCGTCTCCTTCGTGGACAAGGAGCGCAAGGCGCGGCTCCGCGAGCAGCTGCGGGCGCTCGAGGCGCCCTAGCCATGGGCTCGCGGCTCCTCGGCATCATCGTGAAGGAGTTCATCCATCTCCGGCGGGACGTTCTCGCCCTCGTCCTGGCGCTGGGCGTGCCCGTGGCGATGCTCGGTATTTTCGGCTGGGCCATCAATACGGACGTCAAGCACCTGCCCACGGCCGTCTTCGAGCAGTCGGGCAGCGCCGAGGCGCGGAGCTTCCTCGAGGCCATGGACAACAGCCAGTACTTCGACGTGCGCTTCTGGGTGACGAGCCATCGCGAGCTGACGCGCCTTATCGACCAGGGCACGGCCAAGGTCGGCGTCGTGATCCCGCCGGACTTCGGGCGGCAGCTCTCCCGACAGTCCGCCGATGTCCAGGTGATCGTGGACGCCTCCGACCCGCTCGTGGCGACCTCGGCGCTGAACGCCGCCGCGTCGCTCGGCGCCCAGCGGTCGCTCCAGATCATGACCCGCACGCTCGAGGGCACGTCCTTCGGCCGCCAGGGCGAGCCGCCGCTCGACGTCCGCGTGCGCGCCTGGTACAACCCCGACCTCGTCTCGGCCATCTTCATCGTGCCCGGGTTGATCGGGGCGCTCCTGATGCAGACGACGATCACCGCGATGGCCGTGTCGATCGTGCGCGAGCGCGAGAAGGGCACGCTCGAGGCGCTGATCGTGAGCCCGATCCGCCGTTGGGAGCTGCTCCTGGGCAAGATCGTCCCGAACCTGGTCGTCGCCTATGGGCAGATGACCATGGCCTTGCTCGTCGCGCACTTCGTCTTCGACGTCCCGATCCGCGGCAGCCTCCCGCTGCTCTACGCGCTCTCGGCGACATTCATGCTGGGCACGCTCGGGATCGGCATCTTCATTTCCGCCGTCTCCCGCACGGTGCCGGCGGCGATGCAGCTGGCGTTCTTGACCTTCCTGCCGTCCATATATCTGTCCGGGCTTTTGTTCCCGATCGAGGGGATGCCTACGGCGGCCCAGTACCTCGCCTCCATCATCCCGCTGACCTATTTCCTGCGCATCGTCCGCGGCATCGTCCTCAAGGGCGTGGGCTTCGGCTACCTGTGGCCGAACCTTATTCCGCTGGTGATTTTCGGGGTCGCCATCTTCTCGCTGGCCGTGCTCAAGTTCAGAAAGACTCTCGACTGAGGGGTGTCCATGCGATTTCTTCGCCTGTCGCTCTGCATCGCGCTCGCGGCCCTGGCTGTTCCGGCCTTTGCCGGCCCGCTTGCGCATCGCGAAGTCCTGCCCAACGGCGTAGTCCTGCTCGTGGCCGAGCGACCGAGCATCCCCATCGTGGTGGTGCGCGCATACGTGCGCGCGGGCTCGGTCTACGACCCGGCCGACGCGGGCGGGCTCGCCAACCTGACCGCCGACCTGCTGACGCGCGGCACCGCCAAGCGCACGGGGCCGGAGCTCGACCAGGCCATCGAGTTCGTCGGCGGCAGTCTCGAGGGTGACGCCTCACGGGACGGCGCGACGATCGGGCTCTCGGTGCTGAGGAAGGACCTGGCGCTGGGCCTCGATCTTCTCGCCGAGGTGCTGCTCCAGCCCGCCTTCCCCGAGGCGGAGCTCAAGCGCCGTAGCGAGGAGATCACGGCGGGCATCCAGCGCTCGGAGCAGGACCCGCAGACCGTGGCGGGCCGCGCGATGGCCCAGCTCCTCTACCCGGGGCACCCGTACAGTCGGCCGGTGTCGGGCACGGTCGAGTCGGTGCGGCGCCTGACGCGGGAGCAGGTCGTGGCTTTTCATCGCGAGAACTACCGGCCTGACGTTGTCGTGATCTCCGTCGTGGGCGACGTGACCCGGGATGAGATCCGACGCGACCTGCTGGCGCGCTTCGGCGCGTGGACGGCGCCGGCCGCGCCCCGCCCCGCGATCCCACAGGCGCCGGCCTCGCCGCCCCTCGAGGCGCGTCGCATCGAGCGCAACCTGACGCAGGCGACGGTGTCACTGGCGCGGCCGGGGATACGCCAGGACCATCCCGATTATTTCCCGCTCGTGGTCGCGAACTACATCCTGGGCGGGGGCTCGGCCTCGCGGCTTTACACGAAGGTGCGGGAGGAGCGCGGGCTTGCGTACTCCGTCTACAGCGGCCTCGGCCCCGGTCGCTACGGCTCGTCCTACTTTGTGGGGCTCCAGACACGGCTCGAGGCCGTGGACGAGGCCGTGCGCCTGGTGAAGGAAGAGCTGGCGCGCCTGGCGCGCGAGCCCGTCACAGCGCGCGAGCTCGAGCTGGCCAAGGCGTACCTGATCGGCAGCTACCCGCTCCGGACCGACACCTCGGGCAAGATGGCGGGGCTCCTGGTGGCGGTGGAGGAGAACCAGCTCGGCCTGGACTGGCCCGATCGCTTCAAGGCGGGGATCTCGCGCGTCACCGTCGCGGACGTCAGGCGCGTGGCGACGACCTACATGGACCCGGCGACATTCTCGTCGGTCACCGTTGGTAAATAGGCGGGGGGCAAGTAGGCGGAGTCAGCCGGGGCCTCTCTGATTCAGCGGGGCGTCCTGAAGAATCTCAGGACGTATTCCTTGTTCTCCGGGTACCAGAGGTTGCCGAGGTGTCCTCCATACGGATACAGCGTCACTTGATCCCCCAACCCGTCTTTGAGCTCTTCGATTGATTTCCTGCGGGCAATGAAATCATCGGCGTTATGCATGAACTGCACTGGTAAATAGCCGCGCAGCCGCCCGAGAATCGGCGCCAGGGATCCCCGCTTCCAGAAGCTCTCTGAATCAGCCTGCGGCTCCGCCGCCCGGAGCCTCCACAATGGCACGGCGATCTTTTCGCTGTAGTCGCTGAACGTCAGCGTCTTGGCTTCCTGGAGGCGCTTCCTGGCCTGGTCCTTGGGCGTTTTGAGAACGTTTTGATCCTGAATCGCCTGCGTGACGTAGACGAGATCGGGAAGCAGAGATTGCAAATCCTCGGCAATGAGGAACTGGAGCTCTTCCGTCGTGAAGCCGGCGAAGGCTTTGGCCAACTTGTCAAAGACCGCGGGGTCATCGCGCTTGTCCTTGGAGAAGGACTCGACGATGCCAAGTGCCTTCGCCACGAGTTTCTTGGACTTGTCCCTGCCAAACCTGTTCTGGAACGCCTCCCACTCATCAACCTTCGTGAAGGCATAAGAAAGATCGAGTGGCGGGTTCACGAGAAGAAATTTTTCTATGCCGATCTTCCGCTCCTCGGCATCGATCACGCTCAGATAGGCGCCTTGAAGCGCCCCCAGGCTTGCCCCCAGGAAGTTGATTCCGGTTATCTCGAGCCCGTATTGGATTCTTAGCATTGGAAGAAGTTTTTGCATGGCGTCATAGAGATCACGCGCGTCTTCCGGAGCGTAGCCTGGTGCGCCGCTTCGGCTGGCCGCCAACGCGAAATTCCAGCTCATCGGGGAGGGCAAAATGACCACATGGGAGCCCTCGCGATAGAAAAGCCCGGCGAAATACGAGGCAAGCCCGAAGTAAGGGTTGGATCCAATACCAGAAAGAATGAAGAGCAAGGGCGCTGGATGGTGTTGGCGATAGAGGGCGACACTCAGTTGGTCGCGTCCTTCGAGAAGAGGCACATCATGTCGGCCGGGGAGGCCGGGCACGTGGACCACCTCTCGCTTGGGGCGGTGAGCGAGACCATCGCCATCCAGAATGGCGGTGGTGACCGTCGCCAAATAGGGATCGTGATACGGATACCTGTAGTCGTCGGCTTCGGCGGAACTCCAAGAAAGGCATAGCGCTGTCAATACGATAAGAGGAAAGCGCACCGTGAAGAACCCCCGTTGCCTTGTGTGGTAGAACCGTTGCATGGTCCTCGCCGGCTTCCTCCCGGTCGTGCGGCGCCTTGCGGCCGCGCCCCGGAGACAACATACATCATGACAGCGGCACCGCGCCAACGCATTCCAACTTGGGTGAAGGTGGCTCACTCGTCCTTGGTGGCTATCCTCGTCCCGTGCTACTGGGTGACCTATACCCCGTGGAACTTCTTCTACTTCTGTGACGTAGCGTTGCTCGTCACCGGTGTCGCGATCTGGATCGAAAGCCCTCTGCTGGTGAGTATGCAGGCCATTGCCATCACGCTGCCGCAGATACTGTGGGTGATCGATCTTCTATGCCGACTTGTTGCGGGCGTGCACGTAACCGGTGTCACCGGCTACATCCTCGATTCGAAGATTCCCGTGTTTCTGCGTGGGCTTTTGTCGTTTCATGGCTGGCTGCCCTTCGTCCTTGTGTGGTTGCTCTCGCGGTTGGGTTACGACCGGCGGGCGCTCCCGATACAGTCCGTGGCCGCAGTTATGATCTTGCTCGTTTCCTATCTTTTCGGTCCGGCCCCGCCACCCCCTGCCGGTCACCCTAACTGGGCGGTCAACCTCAACTACGTGTACGGACTCGACGACAAGCACCCCCAAACGCTGATGGCGCCCCGGCTCTGGTTCCTGTGCATGGTGGCGTTCAACCTGATCGTGCTCTACGCGCCTACCCACCTCGTCCTGCGGCGTGTCTTTGGACCACCCTCCCGGACCTCAGTCCGTTAGACACCCGAAATCTCGACTTCCTATCGGGTGTACGGCAGGACGGGCGAGTCGAGCGGCAGCGGCGGGTACTCGCCGCCGACCCAGGGAGTTTCTTTGGGCCAGAGCTTGATGCGCTCGGCGCTGATCACAGGATAGGCGTATGGCGGGTCGCCCACGCGCCGCTCCGATCGTCCGGCGACGGTGCCCAGGACCGTGAGCCGCCGTCCCGGGGCATAGATTGCCGGGTCGAGAAATTCTCGAGTGCTCACGAGGAAGCGGCCGTTGGGAATGGCGAGGTCGCACAACCCGCGACGAACACCGCGACAAAGACGAGCGCGCGCATGCAGAGACTGTACCGCCGCAGGCGCGGCGTCGCAAGGGCGGCCGTGCCGTGTGCTAGAATACGCTTTCACATGGGCCGCAGATCCTCTTGGTACGGGTGTCTTCCGTTCCTGGCGCTGGCGGCGGGGCTGATCGGCGTGGCGCCCGGCGAGGCCGTGTCGTTCGTGCTGACGGACCGCGACCGCGAGCAGGCCGTCCGCGCGGGCAAGAAGAGCGTCGTGGTCGAGGAGTTCGGGACGGAATGGCGCCTCAAGGACGCGTCCGGGCAGACGCTCACCGTCATAACGCCGTTCCACCGCTTAGCACTGGCGGCGCGCAACTCGACGTTCCGCAGCCAGGAGCTCAAGCCCAAGGACGTCGAGGCACTGATGAAGGACTACGGGGGTAAGCTCGCCTTCCGGGTGACGCTGCGAGGCAGCAAGACGGATTTCGCCCGCTTCTACGCGCCGACGCTCGTGGCGGGGGCGCAGGAGGTGAAGGCGAGCTTCGTGCAGAACGAGCGCACCGCGCTCCGCGAGGACGACGGGCGGTACGCGGCGCAGTGCCTGTACGTATTTCCGGCCGAGGGACTGAACCCGAAGGGCCGGGTGGTGCTGGTGGTCAAGGACGCCGACGAGCGTGAGGTCGCGAAGTTCACCGTTGATCTGGCCGCGATGCGATAGGCGCGGCACACAGGGAGATCCGATGGTCACGAAGGAGCGGTTCGCGCAGGGCATGACGGTCCAGCAGTACCTCGATCAGATGGGCACTAACAAGGACACGTTCGTGAAGTTCCTCGGCGAGATCAAGGTCAAGCTCGAGGACAAGAAGGCGCTCGAGTCGCTCGGCAAGAAGCTCAAGTGCATGATCATCACCGAGGACTGGTGCGGTGACGCGCTCTACAACGTCCCGGTGCTCCTCAAGCTCATCGAGGGCAACCCGAACATCGAAACCCGCGTGTTCCTGCGCGACAAGAACCCCGACCTGATGGACCAGTACCTGAACAAGGACATGTTCCGGTCCATCCCGGTGTTCGCGTTTTTCGACGAGAACATGACGGAGGTTGCCCGGCTGCTGGAGCGGCCGCCCAAGGTGACCGAGGAGCTCGAGGCCAAAATGCTCGAGGTGCGCAAGGCGTTTCGCGCCGAGAAGCTCGAGTCGTGGCGGCAGGCCGTTGTGGGCGAAATCCGTACGCTCCTGAAGGCGTGAGGCGGCCATGAAAGCCATCCGGATCCACACACCGGGAGGACCCGAAGCGCTCCAGTACGACGACGTCGCCGAGCCCACGCCGGGCGCGGGCCAGGCCGTCGTCAAGCTCGCCGCCGCCGGCGTCAACTACATCGATGTGTACTTCCGCACGGGCGTCTACAAGGCCCCGCTGCCGCTGGTTCTGGGCCTCGAGGGCGCCGGGGCCGTGACGGCCGTCGGCGCAGGCGTCACCGACGTCAAGGTCGGGGACGCCGTCGCATGGACCGGCGTGCCGGGCTCCTACGCCCAGATGACCGCAGTGCCCGCCGACCGGCTCGTGAAGCTGCCCTCCGGGGTGGCGCCGAAGGACGGCGCGGCCGCCATGCTCCAGGGGATGACGGCGCACTACCTGGTGAAATCGAGCTACCCGCTCAAGAAAGGCGACACGTGCCTCGTGCACGCAGCGGCGGGCGGCATGGGCCTCCTGCTCTGCCAGATGGCCAAGATGCTGGGCGCCGCCGTGATCGGCACGGTGTCCACCGAGGAGAAGGCGGCGTTCGCGAAGGCGGCGGGGGCCGACCACGTTATCCTCTACAGCAAGCAGGACTTCGAGCCTGAGGTGAAGCGGATCACCGGCGGGCGCGGCGTGGACGTCGTGTACGACGGCGTCGGCGCCACCACGTTCGACAAGAGCCTGAGCTGCCTCCGCCCGCGCGGCTTCATGATCCTGTTCGGCGCGGCCAGCGGAGCCGTGCCGCCGCTCGACCTCCAGGTCCTGAACGTGCGCGGGTCCATCTTCCTCCAGCGGCCGAGCCTCAACCACCACATCGCGGCCCGCGAGGAGCTGCTCCAGCGAGCCGGCGAGGTCCTCGGCTGGATCCGCGACGGCAAGGTCAAGCTGCGCATCGAGCACCAGTTTCCGCTGGCCCAGGCCGCAGAGGCGCACAAGGCGTTGGAAGGTCGCAAGACGACCGGCAAAATCCTGCTGATCCCGTAGCGCGGGGCAGCGACGAACATGGCCGGCCGGAAATGGCTCCGCTGGTCGCTGATCGTCTTCGCCGTGATTGTGCTGCTCGCGGCGGGGACGCTGACGCTATTGCCACGCCTGGTCGACACCGCGGCCTTCCGCGCGCATGTCGCCCAGGCGGCGGGGCAGGTTGTGGGCCGCCCGGTGAAGTTCGCTTCGCTGTCCGTCTCGCTGCTCCCCTTGCCGAACGTGACTCTCCGCGAGCTCGAGATCGCCGATGATCCGCACTTCGGCACAAGCCCAGTGCTGCGGGTGGGCGAGGTGCAGGTGCGCGTGCGCCTGCGGCCGCTGCTCTCGCTCAAGATCGAGCTGGCGAGCATCACGCTCGACAAGGCGCAGGTCGAGCTGGTGGAGGAGGGCGGGCGGTGGAACGTTGCCACGTTGGCCGGTGCCGCGATGCTGCCGAAGACCGCTCCCCGCGCCGTGCCGGGAATTCCCGGTGCCACCGCCGTCGGCGGCGTCATGGTCTCGCGCATCAGCCTCACGAACGCCGTCGTCCACGTCAAGCGGCTCGGGGACAAGCGCGGCGATGTCCGGATCCAGGACATCAACGCGACCGTGGCGGGTGTCGGCGGCGCGGACCTCGATATTCGCGGCGAGGCCCGCGTCGAGCCGGGAGGCCTCAAGCTCCGCGATCTGCGAATGACCGTCGGGACGCGTGCCGGCGACATGCCCATCAAGGCCTCGCTCGACCTGGAAGGCGCCGACATCGCGCCGCTCGCACGGGCTTTCTTCGCCGCTTCGCCCGAGGTCTCGGGTCCAGTGAAGGGCAAACTCCAGGTCTCCGGCGCGCTGGCGCGGCTGGGCGCGACGGGCCAGCTCGATCTGAGCCGCGTGACCGTGAGTCAGGAGCGGAGCCAGTGCCCGCCGCCCACGCGGCGCCAGCTGGCGTTCAACGACGTGCGCATGCCTGTGCTGCTCAAGCCTGCGGCCTTCGAGAGCGCGCCGCTCAGCGCGAAGCTCGGCAAGGGCTCGGTGGCGCTCACGTTCACGGCCGGGCTGACCGAGCCCTCTCCGCTTCTGAACCTTACGCACATCACGATTAACGGCGTCGAGCTGCAGCCGGTGCTCCAGGGCTATCTCTGCCAGGGCTTCGCCGTATCGGGGCCGCTCGATCTCGCCGGAGAGCTGTCGATGCGCACCGCGGACGTGTGGCGCAGCATGAACGGTACGGGCCGGCTCAAGATCGGCAAGGGCCGCGTCGTGGGCGAGGGCGCGCTCAAGCTCGTGCGCGACGTCCTCGAGGCCGGCACGGTCGTCGACCAAGCGCTGCGGGGGAAATTCTCCGGATCGAGGAAGACGTCGCTCGATTTCGACTCGATAACGGGCAGCTATCGGATCACCGCCGGTGTGCTTCGCACGGACGACCTCCTTTATCAAGGCAAGGACCTGAAGGTGGCGGTGGCCGGGACCTACGCGCTTGTGGACGGCCGGACGGACATGAACGTGGTCGCGACCCAGGGATCGAACCAGCTCCGCGCCCAGGTGACGGGCAGCGGCGGCTCGCTGCGGGTCATCCCGACGGGCGTCAAGGTCAAGGAGCCCGAGCAGGTCAAGAAACTGCTGGACCGGCTGTTGCGCTGAAGCGCGCCCCGCCGAGTTTTCCCGCTTCGACGAGCCCGACGAAGAACGCGTAGAGCTGATCGTATTCGTCGTAGCGGGCCTGACCCAGTCTCGCTACGGTATCCGCCCGCAGGCCGCGGTACATCTCGAGCCGCCGCCTGAGAATGCCGATCCACTCAGCCGAGAGGTCCTCGGCGTCGATGGCGCCGAATCCGGCCCGCGCGAGAAGTGCCTTATAGCCAGCGATGCTCTGGAGCGTGACCGCGGCCATCCACTCCTCGAGCCGTCGCCGCTCGCCGTCGGCGAGGCGCGCCGTGACGATCCAGTCGCTGAAGGCGATGCGTCCGCCCGACAGCAGCACGCGGCCGCACTCCGCCAGCACCCGGCCCTTGTCCGGAATGTGGAGGAGCCCTTCCTGGCTGACCACGGCGGTGAACGCCCGCGCCCCGAAGGGGAGGCTCTGCGCGTCGCCCCGCACCATCCGCACGAGCCGAGCGAGGCCGACCCGGGCGGTCAGGCGGCGGGCGCCCGCCGCACGCTCGGGGTTGAGATCGAGCCCTGTCACGCGCGCGCCCCAGCGGCGGGCGATGAACCGCGCGGGCCCGCAGAGCCCGGCGCAGATGTCGAGGACGCGGCTCGCGGCGTCGATGCGCGCGCGCCGCGCCAGGGCCTCTACGGCCTCGAGGCCCCCGTAGTGGTCCTGGTCGAGGTCGTACAGGTCTTCGGGCTGGAGGCGTTCGAGGTCCTTGCCCTGCCGGCGGAGGGCGTCCACGATCTGGCCCTCGCTGATCGGATGGCGGCTGTAAAAGTCCACGACGGACGGAATGCGCCGGTCCATGCGGGGCAGTATACGGTTGTCCAGTTTGGCACTGGGCCGAAGTGTTGCTCAGGGTTCGGCCGTATGGTACAAGACAACCGCTGTCATCCCGCACGCCGAGGAGACTGGGTGGAGCCATGAGCGACGCCGCCGCCAATCCCACGAAGGCCGGTCTGGAAGACGTAGTCGTCTCTCCCTCGGAGGTCTGCTTCATCGACGGCCACAAGGGCCGGCTGGTCTACCGGGGCTTCGACGTGGAGGACCTGGTCGCGGAGTCGACCTTCGAGGAGGTGACGTACCTCCTCTGGTACGGCAGGCTGCCCACGCGCAAGGAGCTGGACGCCCACGTCAAGGCGCTCTCCTCGACGGCCAATCGCAAGCTCCCGCCCAAGCTCCTCGCCATGCTCCGGCTCTTCCCGAAGAAGACGACGCCGATGGAGATCCTGAGAACCGGCGTGTCGGCGCTGTCGGCCTTCGACCCGGACGCCGCGGACAACTCCCGGGAGGCGACGCTTCGCAAGTCGATCCGGTTGACGGCGCAGATGCCGACGCTCGTGGCGGCCTGGGACCGCATCCGCAGCGGGAAGGCGCCGGTCGCGCCCAACCCGCGGCTGTCGCTCGCGGGGAACTTCGTCTACATGATGAGCGGCCAGAAGCCCACCCCGCTGGCCACCAAGACCTTCGACGTGGCCCTGATCCTCCACGCTGACCACGAGTTCAACGCCTCGACCTTCGCCGCCCGCGTAACGGCCGCGACGCTCTCCGACCTTCACTCGGCGGCGGTGTCCGGCATCGGCGCGCTCAAGGGCCCGCTGCACGGCGGCGCCAACGAGCAGGTCATGCTGATGGTCGAGAAGATCGAGGACCCCGCCAAGGCCGACCGCTGGATCCGCCAGGCGCTCGCCGACAAGGCGCGCATCATGGGCTTCGGCCACCGCGTCTACCGCGTGGAGGACCCGCGGGCCAAGCACCTCAAGCGCCTCGCCCTCGAGCTCGGCAGGCAGGCCGGCAGCACCGCCAACGTCGAGATCCTCGACATCATGGCGCGCGTGGTCTCCGCGGAGAAGCATATCTTCCCCAACGTGGATCTGTACTCGGGAGCGGCGTACGCGTCCATGGGCATCTCGACGGACGAGTTCACGCCGATCTTCGCCATGAGCCGGGTCGCCGGCTGGGCCGCGCACGTGCTCGAGCAGCACGGCAACAACCGCCTGATCCGGCCGCGCTCCGACTACACGGGCCTGACGAACGAAAAGTACGTCCCGCTCGCCCAGCGGTAGCCCGGCCGCCAGCGTCGTCCTGGTCGTGCACAACCAGGAGGCGCTCACGCGGGCCTGTCTGGAAAGCCTCCGGCCGACCACCGTCCCCTTCGAGCTCTGCGTGGTGGACAACGGCTCGACCGACGGCACCGAAGCCTATTTCCGCCGCTTCGCCCCGCTGTTCCCGCTCCGCTACGAGCGGAACGCCGCCAACGTGGGACTGATCAGCGCGCTCAACCAGGGGACGCGGCTGGCCGGAGGCGAGGTGATCTGTTTCCTCCACAACGACACCGAGATGCGTGAGCCCGCGTGGCTCGAGCGGCTGGAGGCGGCACTCGGCGACGGCAGGCGTGTGGGGCTCGCGGGGCTCTACGGAGCGCGGCGGGTCAGGCGCGACGGGCGCTACGTCGGGCGCACCATCGTCCACTGTCTCGAGGGGGACCTCCGCATGCCGGCGCCCGTGGTCGAAGTGGCGGCGGTTGACGGCGTCTGCCTTTGCCTCCGCCGATCGCTCCTGGACGAGATCGGCGGATTCGACGAAGGCTACGGTTTCTTCCACGGCTACGACCGGGAGCTCTCCTTCGCCGTGCGGGAGCGAGGCCTTGCGTGCGCCGTCGTGGACGCGCGCTTCGTCCACCGGGGCGGCGGCACGCGTACAGGGGAGCGCGCGCCCGTGGCGGCCGCCGAGGACTTGGAACAGCGGCGGCAGGCCATGGCGCGCTTCGCCCGGAAATGGCGGCGCCGTCTGCCGAGCGACGTGCGCGGGCTTCCGGAGCGCATCCTCAACTACATCAATCAGCGGGGTGCTAAAGCGAGCGTATGATTCCGTTCGTCAAGGGGCACGGGCTCGGCAACGACTACATCGTCATTGACGGACGTGACCTGCCGGCGCCGCTGACGGTTCCGCAGATCGTGCGGATCTGCGACCGCAACCGGGGCGTGGGTTCCGACGGCATCCTGCTCAAGGTGCCGGCCTGGACGGGCGCCGACTTCGGGCTGCGCATCTTGAATCCCGACGGCAGCGAGGCCGAGAAGTCCGGCAACGGGCTCCGCATCTTCGCCAAGTACCTCTGGGACCACGGGCACGCCAAGCAGCCCGTGTTCACCGTGGACACCAAGGGGGGGCGCGTGGAGTGCCACTGCCACCTCGTCCACGGGCGCATGAATCTCGTCACGGTCGAGATGGGGCGCTGCACCTTCGTGGCTCCCGAGATCCCCATGAATGGACCTCCGCGCGAGGTGGTGAAGGTGCCGCTCCAGGTAGGCGCAGAGACGTTCCTGGTCACGGCCGTGTCGGTCGGCAACCCGCACTGCGTGGTCTTCGTGGACGCGCTGGACGAGGCGCGTGTGAGGACGCTCGGCCCGCAGATCGAGCGCCACCCGGCCTTCCCCAACCGCACCAACGTCCAGTTCGCGCGCGTGGCGTCGCGCTCGCAGGTGGACATCCTGATCTGGGAGCGCGGGGCAGGCTATACGCTGGCGTCGGGCTCGTCCTCGTCCGCCGTCGCGTGCGCGGCGGTCAAGAACGGATTGTGCGACCACGGGCTTGTCACGGTGCGGATGCCCGGCGGCGCGCTCGAGGTGGACGTCCGGCCGGATTGGTCCATCCGGCTGAAGGGCCCAGTGGAGGAGGTCTACGCCGGCACCTTCTCCCGCGACCTCATGGACGCGCTCAAGGCCTAGTCCGCGCGTCCTCTTGCGACATGGCGAGGAAAGAGATCGTCCTGGAGGGGGTTCACTGGCGCAGCAAGGACGACTTCTACGACGCCTTTTTCCTGGCGGTAGGGTCTCCGAGGTCGCACGGGCGCAGCCTCGGCGCGCTCGCCGACAGCGTCTGCGGAGGCCAGATCAACGACGTGGACATACCGTACACGCTGGTGATCCGCGGGTACGAGCGGATGCAGGAGGCCGCGCGCCGGTTCGTGGACCGGGTCTGCCGCATCCTCCTGGAGCTCCAAGCCGAAGGCTGCGACATCGACGTCCGCTGCGAGTAAACCGTCAGGCGGCTGAAAAGGGCCCATCTGCGCCATTTAGCATGAAGACTCTTGGGGCGCCCTCGGCCGCAGGCTCGTGGCTGTTCGAGCTGAGGGGCGGAGCCCCGAGGCGAGGGCTGAGACAGAGTCGTACGGTTCGTCTGCGGAATCAACTCAGCCCTTGTCTCACGACGGCATACGCCGTCGTTCAACTCGAACAGCGGGGCGCCGCCTCGCATCTGGACCCTTTTGAGCCGCCTGCTAGCCCCAGGCTCCTTCTCCGGCTTTCGGAGGAGTTGAGGGAGCGGTTTTTGGGAGACGCATGGCCTTGGCGACCAGGCTGTCGCGGACGCGGTCGGGGACGAAGAGGGCCATCGCCGCCCGGATCTTGGCCTCGCGGCCGACGACGTAGCGGGTCCTGGGCTTCGCGGCCGTGAGCGCGTGCTCCACGGCGCGCGCCACGTCGACAGGGGAGACGGCGTTCTTCGCGGCGTGCGCCGCCGTCTTCTTCACGGCCTCGATCGCCTCCGCGTAGAGCACGAAGGTCTCCGGGGGGACGGCGCCAAGCATGGCCTCGGCGTTCTTCGCGGACTTCTCCCAGATGGGCGTGGCGACCGCGCCTGGCTCGATGATGGACACCGAGATGCCCCAGGGCGCGAGCTCGAGTCGGAGCGCGTCGGTCAGCGCCTCGAGGGCGAACTTGGAGGCGCCGTACGCGCCCGTGAACGGCGTGGCCATGCGGCCGGCGATCGACCCCATGTTGACGATGCGGCCGCGGCCCGCCCGGATGAGAGGCAAGAAAGCCTGCGTCACCGCGACTTGGCCGACCACGTTGATCTCGAGCTGCCGTCTCAAATCGGGCAGGGGAAGGAACTCGATCGGTCCCGGCACCACGATACCCGCGTTGTTGACGAGTCCCGCGAGGCCGGCGTCTCCGACGGCGCCGGCGACCGCGCTGGCCGCGGTCGAGATCGAGACGGTGTCCGTGACGTCCAGCGAGATCGGCGTGAGCCGCGCCGAGCCCTGGGCCCGGAGCGCCTCGGCATCGGCCTGCTTTCGCACACCCGCGAAGACTCTCCAGCCCAACTGGTCCAGATGGAGCGCGCACGCGGCGCCGATGCCGGTAGAGGCGCCCGTGATCACGACCGACTTCGCCGGGGCCATGCTCAGAGGGCGTCCGACAGCCGCTTGGCGGCCGCTCCGCCCACGAGGGCGGCGACGAAGGTGATGATGAAGGCGGCAAGCGTGGGCCCGGCGTCGGGGACCATCGGGGCCAGGGCCGGTCTCGCGGCGATGAACCAGCCGCCGACGATGAACAGCAGGAGGCTGAACGCGACGGTGGACGCGACGGGGCGGCGGCGGGCGTCCACCAGCGCCATCCCGACGACCGCTGCCGAGCCCATGTACAGGAGCGGCAGACCGCCCACCCGTCCCGGCGTCACGCCGTTCTTCCTCGCCGTGATGTTGGCCACCGCGATGGGCGAGGTGGGATCCTTGGCGATCTCCTCTTCGATGACGGACACCGGCTGCATCACCTCGAAGCCCACGCGCGCGACCCAGAGCCCCGCCGTCCCGACGAGCGCCACGACGACGAGGACGAGCGCCGGCGTCCAGCGGTTTCCCGAGAGCCGCGCCGTCGGGACGAGCGCCAGCGGCAGGAGCACGGCGGCCAAAATCGCGAAGGTGTAGAAGCGGACGCCGCCGTAGAGGTAGGCGATGCGGAAGGACGGGTCCACGACGAGGTGGAGGCTGCCGTACAGCGTCGCGCCCGTGAGGACCATGGCCGCGAGCCGCGCGCGGCCGCCCTCGGGGTAGACCTCACGCGTGATCGTGAGACACGCCCAGGCATTGATGACGGCGCCCAGGATGCCCATGAGATGCGGCGGGCTCCAGAGCGTCACGTCGATGCCGAAGAGCCGGTGCCAAAGGTCGTCGATGGGCGCGGCGATGATGGTGACCGCGATGCCCCAGGCGGCCAGCTGGAAGCCGGGGCTGCCGCGGAGCCCCAGCACCCGCATGTCGCCCGTCCCGCGCCAGGTCTCCCAGAAGAGCACGCCGAAGGAGAGGAACACGGCCGCGCTGACTCCGGCGTAGGTGATGAGGTGCGGCGGGATCCAGAACGAGTCGCGGCCGATCAGGACATGCCACTGGATATCCCACTGGACGCCCCAGCCCGTGACGACCTTCGAGGCCAGCAACGCCCAGAGCGTCGCGCGCTTGACGCTCAGCGCCTCGGCCGGCGTAGGGACGGCTTCGAAGGGAAGATCGCTCGCGCGGGTGCTCACGAAATCAGTCTACTTGGCTGCGGGCGGTTCGACCGAGACCACCTTGACGTCGAAGAAGAGCGTCTTGCCCGCCAGCGGGTGGTTGAGGTCGAGCAGCACGGTCGTGTCCTTGACGGCCTTCACGGTGACGGGACGCGGCTGCCCATCCTGGCCGCGGGCCAGGAGGCGCGTGCCCACCACGGCCGCGCCCTGTGGCAGCGCGTTCTTCGGCACCTCGGCCTCGGCCTTGGGATCCACGGCGCCATAGGCGTCCTCCGGCTTGACCGTGACCTTCTTGCTGTCGCCTGGTTTCATGCCCAGGAGCGCCTTGTCCAGGCCCGGGATGATCTGCTGCGCGCCCTGCGTGAAGGCCAGCGCCTCCTTGCCGGCGTTGGTGTCGAGCACCGCGCCCTTGTCGTCCTTGAGCGTGTACTCGATCTTGACGGAGGAGCCCTTCTCGATGGCTGCATTGGATTGCGCCCCCGCGGGCGCGGCGGCCAGCAGGACCAGAAGCGCCACCAGTGTGCCGAGGGAACGCATCATGGGACCTCCGTGGCGACCTCCGTGGTGCCGACGTGGGAATGTGAACTCTTCAAATAGGTTACACCCGCCCGCGCCGGGCCAGCAAGCTTCTCCTCGGTCGCGGCGCGAGGGTTGACGCCCGGGCGGCATATGTGTAACGTAACCGTGCTACGGACGATTAGCTCAGTTGGCAGAGCACCGGCCTCACATGCCGGGGGTCACTGGTTCAAGTCCAGTATCGTCCACCATCGCACACACCAAAGGCCGGGGAGAGATCCCCGGCCTTTTCATTTGCTGCGGCGGGCGGACTAGCTGCCGTCGCTGGCGACGACCCGGTTGCCGCCGTGCTCGGCGGCTTCCTTGAGACGGCTTTGGACGCGCGAGAGGAGCACGGTCTCGTTGTGGCCGTCCCGCGGGAAGGCGACGAGCCCCATCGAGAGCGTCACGCGCCGCGCGGCCCCGGCCGGGTCGGGCTGGAAGGAGACGTTCTCGAGGTGGGCGCGGATGCGCTCGGCCACGCGCGCGGCGTCGGCGTCCGGCGTGTTCAGCAGCAGGATGGCGATGCCGTCCCGGAGGCGGGCGACCACGTCCGTGGAGCGGAGGACCTGGGTGATTTTGCGCGCCACAGCCTGCTCCATGGCCGGGTCGGGCTCGTGCTCTGGCCCGTCGGGCCGCACGAGGCAGACGGAGAAGAAGTCCTGGTAGCGCGTCGCGCGGGAGGCTTCGCGGGTCAGGAGCTGGTGGAAGGCTTCCTCGCCGAAGACGCCACTTGCCGGATCCATGAAGTCGGGCACGGCCTCGCTCCCTCGTCCTGCTGGTCGCTGCTCCCGCTCCCGGTGGGCTGGGGCGGCGATGGGGAAGACAATACACGAAATCGGGGGCTTGGTGGGAGTGTCTTCAGCGGAAGGAAAATGGGGCCAGGACGAGGCCGACCGAGTCCGTGATGAGCTCGTCCATGCTCTTGCGCCGGATGAGGCGGCCCGTCTTGCAGTCGAGCTCCGCGTCGACCGCGCGCAGGTCCTCCGCCGGCGGCTCCACGAGGAGCGGCTGGCCGTCGGCCACGCGGCG
Source organism: Candidatus Rokuibacteriota bacterium (assembly GCA_030647435.1). NCBI lineage: Bacteria > Candidatus Rokuibacteriota > Candidatus Rokuibacteriota bacterium. The sequence continues at coordinate 22,368 of JAUSJX010000151.1, read as the reverse complement.
GATCTCGAGGCCCACATCCCAGTAGGTCGTGGGGCCCGAGCGGGCCCGGCCCGACTGCTTGCAGTGGGTCAGGTCGCCTTGGGAGAGACGGGCGTCCACGATGACGAGCTGCTCGGCGCCGGCCTCACGCGCGCGGCTGAGCGCCGCGGTCCTGTCCAGCCCTTCGAGCGATCGCGCGGACGACCCCGGGACGGACATCATATCCAGAGCCAAGACGCCGGCCCGCTCGAGCCCTTCCACGACTGCCGCCTCGTAGTTCTCGGGGATCCGATCGCGCTCGCGCTTGTCCAGCTCGGCCGGAACGCTCACGCGCACGAGGAGGGCAGGGCGGCGCACCGAGGTGGCGCGAAAGCCCGGCTCGCGGGAGGCGGTCGTTCCGCTCCCGAAGCCTCCCGCGCAGCCCGATGCGACGAGCAGCGCCGCCAGCGCGAGATTCCACTTTGTGAACCGATGGCGCCGCATGGCGGGATGCTACAAGATTCCTTGACCCGCGGCTCCACCGTGCCCACAATCGCCCCATGTCCACGACGGCCAGATTCCCCACGATCACCCCCGAGGCGCTGGCGGCGTTGAGAGCCCGCATCGGCCAGCCGGTCCGCCGTCCCGAGGCCTACATCGAGGTCGCGACGCGGGATGCCATCCGCCACTGGGCCCACGGCATCGGCGACCGCAATCCATTTTGGGCCGAGGCCGGCGTGGCGCCGCCGACCATCCTCTTCGCCATGGACCGGATCGTCTCGGGCTATGTCGGCGGGCTGCCGGGCATCCACGCCATGTATGCGGGGTCCGACTTCCGCTGGCATCGCGCCGTTCGGGAGGGAGACCGGATCGTCGGCGAGAGCGTGTTGAAGGACGTGATCGAGAAGCCCTCCGCGTTCGCCAAGCGGGCCATCCAGCAGGTGTACCGCACGACCTTCACGAACCAGCGCGGCGAGACCGTCTGCGAGGCCGACTCGTGGTGCTTCCGGACGGAGCGCGACACGGCGCGCGAGCGCGGCAAGTACAAGGACGTCGCGCCGCACCGGTATAGCGAGGACGAGATCGAAAAAATCTCCCGCTTCTACCGGAATGAGGAGATCCGCGGAGCCAGGCCGCGGTTCTGGGACGATGTCCACGTGGGGGAGAGCCTGCCGACCGTCTGCAAGGGCCCGCTGACCGTGACGTCGGTCGTGGCGTTCGTCCAGGGGTGGGGCAGCCTCTACGTGCGCGCGCACGGGCTGGCGTTCGATCTCATCGAGCGCCACCCCGCGCTCGGCATCCCCAACGCGTTCGGGGTGCCTGAGCCGCCCGAGCGCGTCCACTGGGACGAGGCGTTCGCGCGGACGGTGGGCGTGCCGGGCGCCTATGACTACGGCCCCGAGCGGGTGGCGTGGCTCGGCCACGTCGCGACCAACTGGATGGGCAATGACGGCCAGCTCAAGAGGCTCTCGGCCCAGGTCCGCCGCCACAACCTGATCGGGGACGTCAGCTGGTGCCGCGGCATCGTGACCGGCAAGCGCGAGGAAGACGGCCTGTCGCTGGTGGACGTGGACCTCGTCGCGGAGAACCAACACGGTGACATCACCGCCAAGGGCTCGGCTACCGTGGCGCTGCCGCGCGGGAAGCGGTCCGGTTCTAGGTGACGCCGGCCGCGCGGACGCTTGGCGAGTGGGCGGCGCGACTCCGCGCCGAGGACATCCCAGCTGCCGTGCGGGACAATGCGGCCCTCCGCGTGCTCGACACGATAGGCTGCGCGCTGGCGGGCGCACGGGAGGAGCACGCGCCTTCCGTGCTGGCGCTCGCGTCCCGCTGGGGAGGGCCCGGCCTCTGCACCATCTGGGGCACCCCGCTCACGGCCGCGCCGCCCCAGGCCGCGCTCGCCAACGGCGCCCTCGCCCACGGCCTCGACTTCGACGACACCCACGCGGACTCGGTCTGTCATGCCTCAGCCGTGCTGGTGCCGGCGGTGCTGGCCCTGGCCGAATCGGAGCGGCTGGGCGGCCGCGACGCGTTGACGGCGCTGGTCGCAGGCTACGAGTCCATGATCCGCCTCGGCATGGCGGCCCCCGGGCGCTTTCACGAGCGGGGCTGGCACGCCACGGCGGTCTGCGGAGCGTTCGGGGCCGCGCTCGCCGCCGGGAAGTCCCTGGGCCTCGACGCCGACCGTCTGACCGCGGCCCTCGGCATCGCGGCGAGCATGGCCTCGGGAGTGATGGAGTTCCTCGAAGACGGCTCCTGGGTCAAGCGGCTGCACCCCGGATGGGCGGCGCAGTCGGGGATACAGGCGGCGGCGCTCGCGGGCGAGGGCTTCACCGGACCGGCGACAGCTCTCGAGGGGCGGCTCGGCTTCTACCGCGCCGCGCTTGGTGACGCGCCCGATATCGAGAAGCACCTGAAGAATCTGTGGGATGAGTGGGAGACGCTGCGGAGCTCGTTCAAGCTATATCCGTGCTGCCATTTCAACCACGCCTATCTCGACGCCGTGACGCGCCTCAAGCGGACCGAAGGCCTGAGGGCGGAGCAGGTGGCGGAGATCGAGTGCCTCGTGCCCGCAGGGGAAGTGCCCATCGTCTGCGAGCCCGTGGCCGCGAAGCTCCGGCCACGGACGCCCTACGACGCCAAGTTCAGTCTCGCGTTCTGTGTCGCGGCGGCGCTCTGCGGGGACCGCGTGGGCATCGGCGCCTTCACCAGGGAGAGTATCCGGGAGGATCGTGTGCTCGCGCTGGCCGCTCGAGTGCGGTACACGGTGGATCCCGCCTCGCCCTATCCGAGGACCTTTCCCGGCTGGGTCAAGGTGCGGCTCGCGGACGGCAGGGTGCTCGAGGCGCGCGAGGAGAGCCAGCGCGGCGGCCCCGATCGGCCGATCGCGCCCGACGAGGTGATCGCGAAGTTCCGCGACAACGCCGCGGGCCTCCTGCCGCCGCCCCGCGTCTCCGACCTCGAAAGCGCCGTGCTCGGCATGGAGCGAGCCCGGGACCTGGGCCCGCTCCTGGCTCTCTGCCGGCTTGGCTGAGGCGCCGGGCGCGCTCGACGGCATCGTCGTCGTCGAGATCGGCGGGTTCGTCGGGGCGCCCTACGCGGCCCGCTCTCTGGCCGATCTGGGCGCCACGGTCATCAAGGTCGAGCCGCCGGGCGGCGATCCCTCGCGCCGTCACGGGCCGTTTCCGAAAGACATTCCGCACCCGGAGAAGAGCGGGCTCTTCTGCCTGCTCAACGCCAACAAGCTGGGGGTGACCCTCGATCTGACGCGCGCGGGCGACCGGGAGCGCCTTGACGTGCTCCTCTCCTCTGCCGACGCGCTCGTCGAGGATCTTCACCCGGATGGCGCGCGGGCCGTGGCGCTGTCCCCAGCCGATACGGCCGCGCGCTTTCCCCGTCTCGTCCACGCTTCCGTCACGACCTTCGGCCACCGAGGGCCCTGGAAGCACTTCCGCGGCCACGCGCTCCAGGCAGGGGCCGCCGGCGCCGCGAGCATCGTCATCGGCGAGCCCGGACGACCGCCGCTTGCACTTCCATGCTCGCAACCGGATTTCCAGGCGGGAATCAACGCGGCGGCCGGCGTGCTGCTCGCGCTCCTCGCGCGAAGAAGCTCCGGCAGGGGGCAGCACGTGGACGTGGCGGCCGCCGACGTGATGGCTTTCTTCGGCGGCATCACATCGCCGCTCTACACCGCGACGGGGCTTGAGTGGAAGCGCGCCGGCCATCGCGCGTCGGGCTCGGGCGGCTTCTATCCCTACACCATCCTGCCCACGCGAGACGGCTACCTCTGCATGATCACGCGCTCCGGGCAGCCGTGGAAGAAATTCATCGACGCCCTCGGCGCGCCGGCCTGGTCGGCGGAGCCGCGCTACCGCGATCGCGCGGCCCTCGGACGCCTCTACCCGGACGAGGGCGACGCGCTGCTGGCGCCGCTGCTGGGAGAAGGCACGAGCGCCGATCTCCAGGAGATGTGCCGGCGGCTCGCCATCCCGTTCGCGATGGTGCGGAGCACGGCTGAAGTCCGGGCCTGCCCTCAGCTCGGCGCGCGCGGCTTCTGGGTGACGGTGGATCGCGAGCACACGGGCCCGCTGACCTATCCCGGCGCGCCCTGGCGCTTCTCCAAGACTCCGTGGCGGATCCGCCGTCCCGCGCCCACGCTCGGCCAGCACAACGCCGAAGTCTTCGGGAAGGGAACCCTCACCCCGGCCCTCTCCCTGGCAGGGAGAGGGAGCCAACCTAGTACCCTCTCCCCTATGGGGAGAGGGCAGGGTGAGGAGGCTAGAAGACCACTCGCCGGCCTCCGCGTCATCGACTTTGGCTGGGTCGCCGTGGGGCCCGTGCTGTCGAGCCTCCTCGCCGAATTCGGCGCCGAAGTCATCAAGGTCGAGTCGTCGAAGCGGCTCGACTACTGCCGCCTCATCCCGACGCCGCTTCGCGAAGGGGAAAACGTGAGCGAGGCGCTCGGGGCCCGGGCGGCCGAAGTCGACCGCGTCCCGCTCTTCCACCAGTACAACCGCGGCAAGCTCGGAGTCACCGTGGACCTTCGCCATCCCAGCGCGCCGGCTCTTCTCAAGCGCCTGGTGGCCGAAGCCGACGTGGTTGTCGAGAACTTCTCGCCGTCGGTGCTCAGGTCCGCGGGCCTCGACTACCCGGCGCTCAGCGCGCTCCGTCCCGGCCTCGTCATGATCTCCTGCTCGGCGGTGGGCTCGGGCGGACCCTGGGAGGACGTACGCACGTTCGCGCCGTCGCTCACGAGCCTCTCCGGGCTCGAGCGCCTCATCGGCTACGCGGGAGAGCGCACGCTCGGGGCGCTGACGCTCGGCTACGGCGACCCGTCGAATGCGCACCACGGCTTCTTCGCCGTGCTGGCAGCCCTCGCGCACCGGGCGCGACCGGGTGAAGGCCAGTGGATCGACATGAGCCAGCTCGAGGCGACGGCGGGGCTCGTCGGCGAGGCGCTGATGGATCTCGAGATGAACGGCAGGGTCTGGGATACGGAAGGCTCGCGGCACGCCTCCATGGCGCCCCACGGGATATATCCGTCCTCAGGCGAGGACCGATGGGTCGCCATCTCCTGCTCGGGAGACGACGAGTGGCGCGGGCTCGCGCGTGCCATGGGCGGGCCCGCCTGGGCGGGCGCTGCGCGCTTCGCGTCGCATTCGGGCCGACAGGCCAGCGCGAGCGAGCTCGACAGAGCGATCGCGCGATGGACCTGCTCCCTCACGGCCGAGGAGGCGACGGCGCGCTGCCAGGCCCACGGGGCTGCCGCCGCGCCGGTGATGGGGCTCGAGGCTCACCAGGATCACCCGCACTTCCGTGCACGGGGGACAGTCCGTGCTGTGAGGCATCCTGCTGTGGGCGACTTCGCGGTCTACACGTCGCCGATCAAGCTTTCCGAGACCCCTGGCAAGATCGAGCGCGCGGCCCCCTGCCTGGGGGAGCACAATGCCGAGGTTTTTCGCGGCCTTCTGAGGCTCAAGAAGGAGGAGTATAAAGGTCTGATTCGGGACGGCGTGATTCGCTAGGGGATTTGCTTGCGTACTCGAGCCTTATCTGCGAGACTTAGGCTATGTCTCCGAAAATGCTGGGCGTTGTAGTGACGGTGGTGCTGTCGCTGGCGGGCGCGGGAGCGGCCGTGGCGCAGGGCCTGGAGGTCGAAACGACCGCGCCTGCTCCGCCCAAGTTTGAGGTCATCCGCCCAGAGGTTCCGGGCAGCGAGATCACGCGCCCGAGGGACGCCGACACCTACCGCGGCGACCCCGTTATCAACTACGATCCGGCCTTCATCGAGCCCTTCTCAACGGAGACGGCGACCGGGCGCATGGGGCTCGCAGGGTGGGGCTCGCCGGTGGGCGTCGTCACTACCGACGGGCCCGCGGGCATGCGGCAGCCGGGGTGGCTCAGCTTCGGCTTCGCGATCACCTGGGGCGGGCCCGTCCGGAAGACCGTCGTCACGCCCGTCGCCTCTCCACGCTGAACTCGCTGCACCCGGCCACCGGCCCATGCCGCTCCTGAAGGGCAATCTTCACGCCCACACCACGTTCTCCGACGGGCGCCGGCCCGTGGCAGAGGTCGTCGAGCGCTACCGCGAGCTGGGCTACGACTTCCTGGCCATCACCGACCACGACGATCGCATCGGCGACGACTACTGGTTCAACATTCCCTCCGGGGACGACCGCATGCTGGTCCTGACGGGCATCGAGCTGGACTACCGGCCGCTGTCCCAGCACGTGGGCAAGATCGTGGGCGATCGCGAGACGCTCTACGTCCTGAACCACCCTGCGCGCTACGGGCTGAACGTCAAGCAGATCCTCTACCGGATCGGCGTCATCAGCGAGGACGGGCTGCCGATCCACGCGGTCGAGATCACCGACACGGGCGTTTACCAGGCCCAGCACGATGTGGAGTTGATCCGCCTGCCGAAGATCGCCACCGATGATTCGCACCGCGACGACGAGTTCGGCCGCGCCTGGGTCGAGGTGGACGCCGCGCGCAGCCCGGACGCGATCATCCGCGCCATCAAGGCGGGGGACTTTCGCTTGGGCTTCACCGCCGCGCTCGCCCCGCTCGACGGGCGCGGCTTCGATCTCCTCGGCCTCTCGGACTAACCGCGCGTCCCAATACGCAAGGGCCCTGTGGTACCCTTCCCACGCGATGCTGATCCGTATCGGCCACAGCCCTGATCCCGACGACGCCTTCATGTTCTACGCGCTCACCGCGGGCAAGGTGAAGGCGGAAGGCATCGAGGTCGAGCACGTGCTGGAGGACATCGAGTCGCTCAACCGCCGAGCGCGAACGGGCGAGCTCGAGGTGACGGCCGTCTCGGCCGCGACGTACGTCATGGTGCACGAGCAGTACCGGATGATGGATCCCGGCGCCTCGATGGGCAAGGGCTACGGCCCCATCCTGGTCGCGACGGAGCCCATCGCGCGTCAGGACCTCGAGAAGAAGGTCGTGGCCATTCCGGGCAGCCACACCACCGCAGCGCTCCTGCTCAGGATCTACGTCGGCGACCCGCCCATCATCGAGGTCGCCTTCGACAAGATCCCGAAGGCCGTGCTCGAGGGGCAGGCCGACCTCGGGCTCTTGATCCACGAGGGGCAGATCACGCACCAGCAGATGGGCCTGGTCAAAGTGCTCGACATGGGGCAGGAGTGGGAGCGCGAGTCGGGCCTGCCGCTGCCGCTCGGCATCAACGTCATGCGCCGCGACCTGGGCGACGCCGTGCACCGGAAGCTGTCGCAGGCGCTGCGCGAGTCGATCGACTACGCCTACGCGCACGAGGACGAAGCGCTCGAATACGCCATGCGATACGGCCGGGGGATCGACAAGGAGACCTGCAGGAAGTTCGTCTTGATGTACGTCAACGACTACACGAAGCGCCTCGGCCCCGACGGCAAGGCCGCCCTCGAGCGTCTCTACGCGATCGCCCACGCCAAGAAGCTGATCCCGGTCATCCCGCCCGTCGATCCGATCTAGCCCGCAACTCTCCCTCTCCCCTCTGGGGAGAGGGCAGGGTGAGGGGTGATCAGTAGACCTTGAGGATCTCGTACTCGGTGGTGCGCTGGACGGGGGTGAAGCCAGCATCGCGGATCAGCATCACGATCTCGTCCACCGTGATCTTGTTGACGTAGTCGGCCGCGGCGTGGACGTTTTCCTCGAACAGCGTGCCGCCGAAGTCGTCCGCCCCCCAGTGCAGCGCGATCTGTCCGGCCCGCTTGCCCTCGGAAAACCACGAGGCCTGCACGTGCGGGAAGTTGTCGAGGTAGAGGCGGGAGGCGGCGAGCATCCGGAGATACGCGTTCGGCCCCTTGTGGATCTTGATCCACTTCTCGAGAAGCGTGTTGCCCGGCTTGAAGGACCACGGCACGAAGGCGGTGAAGCCCGCGGATTCGTCCTGGAGCTCCCGGATCGCGTCGAAGTGGTCGAGGATATCCTCCGGCGTCTCGACGTGGCCGTACATCATGGTCGCGGTGGACTTGAAGCCCTGTCGGTGGGCCTCGCGGTGGACGTCGAGCCACGCCCGCGGCCCGCCCTTCTTGGGCTCGATGCGCTTGCGCACCCGCTCGGAGAGCACTTCGGCGCCGCCTCCCGGCAGTGTCGTCTGGCCTGCCGCCTTGAGCCGAGCCAGGACGTCGGGCATGGAGAGCGATGAAACCTCCGCCATCGTCATGATCTCGGAGGCCGTGAAGAAGTGCGGCGTCACCTGCGGGAAGCGGCGCCGCGTCTCGCTGACCAGGGACAGGTAGTACTCGAGGGGAAGGGCGGGGTTGTGACCGCCCTGGAGCAGCACCGTGGTCGCGCCTTGCTTCGCGGCGAACTCGACCTTCTGGAGGACCTCCTCGACCGTCAGCGTCCAGGCCTCGGAGTCGCCCGGCTTACGGTAGAAGGCGCAGAACTGGCAATCGGTAACGCAGACGTTGGTGTAGTTGGGGTTCGAGTCGATGACGAAGCTGACCTGCTTCTCCGGATGGGCGCGGAAGCGCGCATCCTGCGCCAGCGCGCCGACCTCGAGTATGGGCGCTTCTGTCAGGAGCCACAGGCCTTCGGCGCGGTCGAGCCGCTTGCCGGCCTCGACCTTGGCGCGGATCTCGGCGAGCACGGGCTAGTTCCAGACCTTGACGACGTTGTAGAGCGCATCCCGCTCGACCGCGACCTTGCCCGCGTCGCGGATCATGCGAAGGATCTGCTCCTGGGCCAGGCCGGGGGGGCTCTCGGCCTGCGCCATGTGGGCGATCTTCTCGTCTTCCAGCGTGCCGTTGACGTCGGACGCGCCGAAATTGAGCGCGACCGACGCGGTTTCCTCGCCGATCATGACCCAGTAGGCCTCGATGTGCGGGAAGTTGTCGAGGAGGAGCCGCGAGGCCGCGATGGTGCGGAGATCGTCCGTGGGCGGAGTCTGGCGCGGCACGAGCTTCGTCGTCCCGACCTGGTAGGCGAGGGGAATGAAGGTGAGGAAGCCTCCGCTCTTGTCCTGCTGCTCGCGCAGGCGCACGAGGTGCTCGACCCGCTCGGCCATGGTCTCGATGTGGCCGTAGAGCATGGTCGCGTTGGTCTTGATCCCGAGGGAATGCGCGATGCCGTGGATCTCGAGCCAGCGGTCGGCATCCGCCTTCCCGGTGTAGTGCAGTTCCTTCTGGAGCCGCTTGGAGAAGATCTCCGCGCCGCCACCCGGCATGGAGTCGAGCCCCGCCTTCTTTAGCCTTGTGAGCGCCTCGCGGGGCTCAATCTTCCAGCGGCGCCAGAGGTAGTCGATCTCGGCCGCCGTGAAGGCCTTGATCTGAGTCTCGGGCCGCGCGGCGTGGATGGCCCCGATCAGCCGCTCGTAGTACTCGAAGGGCCAGTCGGGGTGATGGCCGCCCACGATGTGCGCCTCGCGGGTGCCGGGCTTGATCATCTCCAGCACGTCCTCGATGGAGTTCTCGAACGCGCCCTCCTCGCCCTTCTTCCGCGCGAAGTCGCAGAAGGAGCACGACAGGACGCAGATGTTGGTCGGGTTGACGTAGCGGTTCATCACGAAGAAGACCTGCTCACCGTGCAGCCGCGACTTGGCGAAGTCCGCCATCCGCCCGAGACCGTGGAGGTCTTCGGTCTCGAAGAGCACGAGGCCGTCTTCGCGTGAGAGACGGGTGCCGTGCCGGACCTTCTCCCAGATGGGCAGGAGACGGGAGTCGCGAAGCAGGGGGGGAGCGGTCACGGCAACAGCCATTCGAGCCTCCGGTGATTAAGGTGGACCGACCGCTCGCACTGATTCTAAGTTTCGCCCCGCCGGCTGTCAACGAATCCCGGAGCTTTGGGGCAGTAGCGCGGTCAGCCGCGCTCGCGCTTCCGCCGCCTCAGCTCCAGGTGGATTCTTCTATCCGTCAGCCGCATCACGAAGGCTACGACGGCCGCAGCCGCGGCGAGGCCGAGCAGGGCGCCGATCGTGAGCATGTCGGCCGTGGTCGCCACGCCCCGGATCCCGAGATACGTCGTGGCGACCGCCGAGAGGAGCATGATGGCAAGCATCCCGCCCCGGTGGAGCCAGCGCTCCACCAGGAGCTCCTCCAGCGCTGTGTCGTCCTTGTCCAGCCACTCCGAGTCTCTCATCGCCCCCGGCCTCGGGATGTCCCGGCATTCTTGCGGTTCCGAGACTGAAGGTATAGGATGCTGGCCGACCGAGTCAACGAGACAGAGGGGGATGGGCCATGGGCAGTGTCGCCCGCGATCGGCCGCTCCGCGTCGAAGTCATCACATACGTCCCAACCCACTTCCAGCATTGACAGCACTGCGAGGTGACCTGGCAGGTCGCCGGGCTGGGTCAGAAGGTCCACAGGGAGCAGCTCGACGCCGGGCTCCCGGACGACCTCGCGGCCGAATTCCATTCCCTTTCCCAGTGGGCCCACGGGCTGCCTCACCGGTACGGATCGCGGGTGACGGTCCGGCTCGTGGATGCCGCTTCCATCGAAGGCTTCTTCAAATGTCTGGTTCGTGGTTTCAACCGGTACCCCGCATTCATCGTCGACAGCAGGAAGTACGTGGGGAACGATTTCGCCAAGGTGGATTCCCTGATCTCGGAGAGCCTGGCAGCCCGGCAGCCGGGACCGTGAAATGGGCGGAGGCCCCCCAAAATCTGGAAAGGAGGCGACGCGTCTCTTCGCGGTGAGGATCGGGCGGTGACCAACTGCCGCACATACATACAAGGAGAAGGCAGAATGAACACTCTGCTGGCCGTAATCATCGGGGCCGTGACCGTGTACCTCGCGTACACGCTCTACGCCCGCCGGATCGACCGCAACGTGATCCAGTCGGATCCCAAGCGGGCCACGCCGGCCACGCTGTACATGGACGGCGTAGACTTCATGCCGACCAACCGCAACATCCTCTTCGGCTACCACTTCAAGTCCATCGCGGCCGCCGGGCCTATCGTGGGCGCCATCGTGGCCGCGACCCTTTGGGGGTGGCTGCCGTCCATCATCTGGCTGGTGCTGGGGGTCTCGTTCATCGGCTGGGCCAGCGACTACAGCGCCATCGTGATCTCGGTGCGGAACGAGGGCAACAGCCTGTCCGCCATCGCGCACCGGCTGGTCTCCTCCCGCACGCGGATCTTGCTGCTGCTCTTCATCTTCTTCTATCTCATGCTGGTGACCGGCGCCTTCGTCAGCATCATGGCGCAGGTGATGGACTCACAGCCGCGGACCCACTTCGGCATCATCATGCTGGTCGCCATGGGGCTCCTGCTGGGCCAGATGCTCTACCGGTGGAAGACGGGGCTGGTGGGCGCCACGCTCCTTACCGTCGGTGTCACCCTCGTGGCGATCATGTCGGGCCCGTGGAGCGAGCCCGCCTTCCAAGGGCTCAACAGCTGGCTCAATGGGCTCACCGGCGGCGCGCCGCTGGTCACGTACTTCGACCCGACGCTGGCCGGTTTCAAGGGGGCCGAGGCCAAGATCATGCCGAGCCTCCTCTTCTGGGCCATCGCGATCTCCGTCTTCTGCTACGCCGGCTCGGTTCTTCCCATCTGGCGCATGGCCCAGCCAGTGGTCTACGTGGGCTTCTGGATCACCGCGCTCTCCATGGTGCTCGGCCTGGGCGGCGCCGCCATGGCGAGCTTCATCAAGCCGGAGGTCGCCCAGTTCCAGATCCCGGCCTTCAAGGGCTTCAATCCCCAGCTCGGGCCGGCGGGCATCATGCCGCTGTGGCCCATGCTGTTCGTGACCATCGCCTGCGGCGCGATCTCGGGCTGGCACGCGCTGTTCGGCGCGGTGGGCACGGCGCGGCAGATCGAGAACGAGGCTGACATGCTGCCGGTGGGCGGCGGCTCCATGTTCACCGAGTTCCTGCTCGGGCTGCTCGCCCTGCTGGCCGTGTCGGTTGGCGCCAAGGGCGCTCCTGTCGGCGCCTTCGCCAACGGGCTCGGCGGCTTCATCAGCGTCTGGGGCGTTCCGATCCAGTACGCCGTGTCGCTTGCCTTCGCGGCGTTCATCGTGATCGTGCTCGTGGTCACCCAGCTCATCTTCCGGGTCATGCGCATCACTCTCACCGAGTGGCTGGGCGACGTCATCCCGCCCTGCCGCAACCAACACGTGTCCTCGATCATCTGCGTCCTGCTGGCCCTCCTGCTGGTGGTGACGGGGACGTGGGTGTATCTCTGGCAGCTCTTCGGCGGCGCCAACCAGCTCATGGCTGCGCTGTCGCTCTTGCTGGTGACGGTGTGGCTGGCGTCCGTGGGAAAGAACTGGCTCTACGCCGGGCTGCCGATGATCTTCATGTACGTCACCACGGTGGCCTCGCTCTTGGTGACCGCCTACAACGTTTACTTCAACGTCTACCAGCCCAACCGGGAGGCCGGCCGCATGCTGCCCATGGTCGGCTCGGGGCTCATGGTCCTGGTGGCGCTGCTGCTCGTGGTCGCAGCGGTATTCATCGGGATTGACGGCTGGCGCGCCTTCATGAAGTATCTGCGCCGGCCGACGCCCGCGCCGAAGGCCGCGCCCGCGGGCGGGTAGCCGGCAGCCGCCGCGCGGCAATGTGCGCGCCTGGGGAGGATAGCCTCCCCCGGCCCACCGCCGGGCGCGAGGCCAGCGTTCATGGCGACTCGACCGTTCACGCACCGTCTGTCCGCCGGCTGGGAGGCGGTCAAGCAGTTCATGTACGGGATGACGGGCCACGAGTTCGCCCGTCACGCGCTGGAGATGCGCCATCAGCTGGAGGCGGTCTTCATGGTCGTCACGCTCGGCGACCTGATCGGCGTGCCGATACTGCCGCCCGTCTACTCGCTGCGCCTGCTGCCGTATGTAGTGCCCGAGATCGCCAGGTGGAAGCGCCACATGGCGAAGCGGCGGGAGTACTGGGAGAAGGAAGAGTATGATATGCACGGTGTCTAATCCAAGACAGGGAAAGGCCCATGGCTGACGAAAAGAAGCCCAAGAAGGGCGGGATCCTGAGCGTGTTCAAGGACATCGTGTACGGGATGTCCTCCCACGAGATGACCCGCCACGCCGTCCGCTCGCGGGCGAGCATGGAGCACCTCTTCATCCTCATCACCATGGGCGACCTCTTGGGAGTCCCGATCCTGCCGCCCTACTACTCTCTGAGGCTCCTGCCGTACGTGACGCCCCAGATCGCCTCGTGGAAGCGCCGCATGCTCCGCGAGCGCGACATCACCGACGTCCTCGGATAGCTTTCGGCGGGTAGACCCGGCCCTCACGAGTCGCCATGACGCCCGCGGGGCGGGCTTCGGAAGGAGGCACCATGTCGCTCAGAACCGTGTTCGAGAGCCAGCCGGACCGGCGGTACATCATGTTCGGCGGCAAGGGCGGGCTCGGGAAGACCACGCTCTCCGCCACCTGCGCTTTCTGGCTGGCCAGCCAGGGCAAGCGCGTCCTCCTCTTCTCCGTCGATCCGCAGGCCAGCCTCTCGGACATCTTCCAGAAGGATATCTTCGGCAAGGGCCCGGTGCCGATCATGCAGAACCTCTGGGCCCAGGAAGTGGACGCCGACCGGCGGATCAAGGACTACCAGGAGGAGATCCGCAAGAAGATCCTGGACATGTACGGTTTCGACCGCGTCCCCGAGGAGATCGACAACTACATCGCCGCCGCCTCCGCCGAGCCCGCCATGGAGGAGAGCGCCATCTTCGACGCCGTCGTGGACATCATCGTCCAGGGCGACTACGACTACTACATCTACGACCTGGTGCCGCTCGGTCACGCGCTGTACTACCTGTCCATGGCTAAGGTGTACGACGAGTGGATCAACAAGATCACCAAGCTCCGCGAGGAGATGCGCCAGTACGACCAGGTGGCGGCGACGATGCGCCGTGAGGAGACCATGGAGGAGGACAAGATCCTCAGCGAGCTCCTCTACATCAAGGAGCGGATCAACGCCTCCTCCCGCATCCTGACCGACAAGAGCCGCACAGCCTTCTTCTTCGTGCTGGTGCCGGAGGAGATGATCATCCTCGACACGAAGAAAGCCGCGGAGCTGTTCGCCAAGTTCGACGTGCCCCTCTCTGGATACGTGGTCAACCGGGTCCTGCCGCCGGACCTCGGGGCGGGCCGCATCCCCGAGTACCTGAGGAACCGGATCACGATGCAGCAGCGGTACATGAAGGAGATCCAGTCCACCTTCGGCGCCCAGATCCTGGCCCACGTGCCGGAAATGGAGCGCGACATCACCGGGCTGCCGATGATCGAGCGCCTGGCGAAGCGGCTCTTCGAGGAGGGGCCGAAGGCATGAGCGCCCAAGCCGCCGTCACGACCTCGATGCGCGCCTACCTGCAGGAGCACCCCTCGCTCAAGTTCTTCTTCTTCGGCGGCAAGGGCGGCGTGGGCAAGACCGCGCTGGCCGGGGCGGCCGCCCTCTGGCTCGCCGGGCAGGGCCGGCGGACGCTGCTCGCTTCGACCAACCCGGTCCACAGCCTCTCCGGTCTCCTCGGGCAGGACGTGTCGGGCGGCCACGCCGCCATCACCGGCGTGCCCAATTTCTGGGCCTACGAGATCGACACCCGGGAGACCATCGAGCGCTCCAAGAAGGACATCCGCGACAAGATCCAGTGGTTCCTCAAGTTCGCGGACATCTCGACCAAGGCCGACGACTTCGTCGAATCCGCCACCATGAACCCCGCCTTCGAGGAGTCGGCCATGTTCGAGAACATGGTCGACATGATGCTCAAGAACGAGTACGACGTCTACGTGTTCGACACCGCGCCTACCGCCAACGCCCGGCGCCTGCTCGGTATGTCCAAGGTCTACTCCCTCTGGGTGGACAAGATGCTCAAGTCCCGGGAGGAGGCGCGCACGCTCCGCGAGATGCTCTCCTTCACCAAGAAGAAGGAGGACGACCCGCTCCTGCGGTACCTCCTCCAGTTCCGCACCCGCATGGGGCAGGCGCGCCTGCTCCTGACCGACGCCCAGCAGACCGCCTTCTTCTTCGTGACGCTCCCCGAGGCCCTCCCCATCGCCGTCATCACCCGCTTCATCGGCTGGTTCCACGATTTCGGCATCCCGGTGGGCGGCGTGATCGTGAACATGCTGCTGGACCGGCAGGCGCTCGGGAAGGACGTTCCCGAATTCGTCCTCAACCGCATGGAGATGCAGGACGAACACATGAAGACCATCTGGGAAAAATTCGACGGGAGCGTGCGCGCCGTCGTGCCGCTGTTCGACCGGGAGGTGCGAGGGGTCGACATGCTCCGCGAGGCGGCCGGGAAGCTCTTTGAGTGAGCGGCCAGGAGGGCGTGTTCTTCGAGGATTTCGTCGTCGGGCAGGAGTACACCTCTCCCGGGAGGACCGTCACCGAAGCTGACATCGTCATCTTCGCCGGGCTCAGCGGCGACTACAACGTGCTCCACACCGACGCCGAGCACATGAAGACCTCCATCTTCGGCGAACGGATCGCCCACGGGCTCCTGGGCCTCGGCATCCAGCAGGGCCTGGCCTCGCGGGGAGAGCCCGCCGCGGCGCACGGCCTTCTCAGCGGCCTCAAGTGGAAGTTCAAGGGCCCGATCAAGATCGGCGATACCGTGCTCGTCCTCTCGCGCATCGCCGCCAAGAGGGACGGGCCCGACGCGGGCCGCGGCCTCGTCACGGTGGAGCGGCGGCTCGTCAACCAGCAAGGCGAAGTCGTGCAGGAGGGCGAGACCGAGCACGTGGTGGAGCGCCGGAAGCCGTGAGCGGAGCCGCCGTCCAGCCGGCGCAGTGCTACTTCGAGGACGTGGAGAAGGGCGTGCCGCTCGAGACCCCCGGCGTCACGCTCACCGCCGCCCACGTGACCCTCTTCTCGGGCGTCACCGGAGATGCCGCCCTGCGGGATCCGGGCGCGGTGCCCGAGCTCCTCCCGCTCTGCCTGTCCTCGGGCCTGGGCTGGCGCGTGCCGCGTCCGCCTCTGGCGGTGCTGGCCTTCATGGGGTTCGAGTGGCGCTTCCTCCGGCCGGTCAGAGTCGGCGACACCATTCATAGCGTCTCGCGGACGCTGACCAAGCGGAGCATGCGCGAGGGCGGGGTGGTCATCGAGGAGCGCCGCATCGTCAACCAGCGTGGCGAGACCGTGCAGTCGGGCAAGCTGACGCTGCTCGTCGCGCGCCGGCCGGCCGCCTGATGGGGACGCAGCCGCGGGTCCTCATCCTCACGGCCTCGTACGGCTCGGGGCACGCCCGCGCCGCCGGCGTTCTCGCCGACGAGTTCCGCCGGGCCGGAGCGCTCCCGACGGTCGTCGACCACTTCCGTGACCTCGTCCACCCGAAGTTCGACCAGTGGAGCCGCGCGCTCTACTACACCATCCTCCGCCGGGCGCCCGCCCTCTGGGGCGGGGCTTACTGGTTGGGCGATCAGATCAGCGTCTCGTCGCCTTTCATGCTGGGGTTCAATCGGGTCGGTGCGCGGAAGCTCCGCCGGCTGCTGCGCGCGCAGCAGTTCGACCAGGCGGTGTCGGTCCAGCCGACGCCCGCGGCGGCGCTCTCGTACCTTCGCTCACGCGGCGAGCCGACTCCACCGCACACGACGGTCTTCACCGACTTCGTCGCGCACACGCAGTGGATCCACCCGCACGTGGACCGCTACTGCGTGCCCGCCGAGGAGATCGCCCACGAGCTGACGGCCAAGGGTTTGCCGCGGGAAGGCGTGGTCGTGACCGGCATCCCCGTGGCGCGCGAGTTTCTCCAGCAGCCCGACCGCGCCGCCGCGCGCCTCGGGCTGGGGCTCTCGCCCCGGCTGCCGGTGCTGCTCTTCATGGATGGTTCCGGCGGCGGCTTCGGCCGCCTCGAGGAGGCGGCGCGCGCCGTCCTCGGCATGGAGCAGTCCTTCCAGGCCGTGTTCGTGGCCGGGCACGAGCGGGGTCTCGAGGCGCGGCTGAGACGGCTCGCGGAAGGGCGCGAGAACCGGGTCAAGGTCTTCGGATTCGTGGATCACATCCGCGAGCTGATGGCGGCCGCCGATTTCCTCGTCACCAAGGCCGGCGGGCTCACCCTCGCGGAGGCGCTGGCCGCCGAGCTGCCGGTCATCTGCTTCGGCTCGCTCCCGGGGCAGGAGGCGCGCAACGAGCGATTCGCGGCCATGGCGGGCGTCGGACTCGTGGCGGGGTCCGGGGCGCAGCTCCAGCGGGTCATCGCTGCCGCCCTGCGCGACCCGGTGCTGCTGCGTGACATCCGCGAGCGCATCGGGCTCTACCGCCGGCCGCGCGCCGCCCAGGACATCGTCGGCCTCGTGCTCGGCGACCAGAGGCTGGCGCGCGAGCGCGCATCGTGAGCGCGGCGGCCTGGCTCCTCGCGGCGCCGGCGCTCTGGGCGGGCTATACCTGGGGCTCCCACGCGCTGACGTTGGGGAGCGTGTGGCGTGGGCCGCGGGCGGGCCTGAAGGTCGCCCTCACCTTTGACGACGGCCCCGATCCGGAGCACACCCCGCGCGTGCTGGACATCCTGGCCGCCCACGGCGTGAGGGCGACCTTCTTCCTGATCGGCGAGCGGGTGGCTCGGACGGGCGCCCTGGTCCGCCGCATCGCTGCCGCGGGCCACGATCTCGGCAACCACACCTGGAGCCACCGGAGCCTCTGGCTCGCGGGACCTCGGGAGACCGCGCGCCAGGTCAGCCAGGGGCACGAGGCCATCTCCCAGGCCGCCGGCGCGCCGCCGCGGTTTTTCCGCCCGCCCTGGGGCATGACGAACCTCGCGCTCTTCCCCGTGCTGCAGAGGCTCGGCACGCCGTGCGTGTTCTGGACGGCGCAGACGGAGGGGCGGCGCCCCGCTGCGCCCGCCCTGCAGGTGGAGCGCGCTCGAAGACGCGTGAGGGCCGGGGCCATCGTGGACCTCCACGACGCCGACGGCGTGCCCGGCGCCGGGCCGCGCCTCGTCGAGGCGCTGCCGGCGATGATCGGGATGCTGGGAGCGGAGGGCTATTCGCTGGTTCCGCTCAGCGACCTGCTGTAGAATCGCCCGCACCTCGTTCATTCGACAAAGGAGTCCAGTGATGGCTACCGACCCCCGCCGCAAGAGCCGCGTCCTCCTCGAAGGCGCCGACCGCGCCCCGGCCCGAGCCATGATGAAGGCCGTGGGCTTCTCCGACCAGGACCTGGCGCGTCCGCAGATCGGCGTCGCCCACTCCTGGATCGGGACGATGCCGTGCAACTGGAACCACCGGAAGCTCGCCGAGAAGGTGATGCAGGGCATTCGCACGGCCGGCGGCACGCCCATCGAGGTCAACACGATCTCCATCACGGACGGTATCACCATGGGCACCGAGGGGATGAAGGGCTCGCTCATAAGCCGCGAGGTGGTGGCGGACTCGGTCGAGCTCGTGGCCCGGAGCCACATGTTCGACGGCATCGTGACCATCTCCGGCTGCGACAAGACCATCCCCGCCATGGTCATGGTGCTCGGACGGCTCAACATCCCGGGCCTCATGCTCTACTGCGGCTCCATCATGTTTGGGCGCTGTGCGGGGACCACAGGCCCGTTCGCCAACCGCAACCTGACCATCCAGGACGTCTTCGAGGCCGTGGGCGCCTACAACGCCGGCAAGATCTCCGCCGAGGTGCTCAAGGACGTGGAGGACCACGCCTGCCCCGGCGCCGGCGCCTGCGGCGGCCAGTTCACGGCCAACACCATGTCGACGGCCTACGAGATGCTCGGCATGTCGCCGATGGGCTGGAACGGCATCCCGGCCATCGATCCGCGCAAGGAAGAGGTCGCCGTCGAGTGCGGCAAGCGCGTGATGGAGCTGGTGAACAAGGGGATCACGCCGCGCTCGCTCGTCACACGGCGGAGCTTCGAGAACGCCATCGCCGGCGTCCTTGCCACCGGCGGCTCGACGAACGCCGTCCTCCACCTGCCGGCGACGGCGAGGGAATTCGGCATCAAGCTCTCCATAGACGACTTCGATCGCCTGTCGAAGAAGACGCCCGTGCTGGCCGACCTCAAGCCCTGGGGCAACTACACGGCGCCCGAGATGTACGACGCGGGCGGCATGCCCGTCGTAGCGAAGCGGCTGCTCGAAGCGGGGCTGCTCCACGCCAACGAGAAGACCGTCACCGGACGTACGATCGGCGAGGAGGCGCAGGCCGCGCCCGAGACGCCGGGGCAGCAGGTGATCAAGTCCCTCAAGCAGGCGCTCAAGCCCACCGGGGGGATCGCGATCCTTCGCGGCAACGTTGCCCCGGGAGGCTGCGTCATCAAACTCTCCGGCCACGCACGGTACTCCCACCGCGGCCCGGCGCGGGTCTTCGAGCGGGAGGAAAACGCCTTCGCGGCGGTCAAGAAAGGCAAGATCAAGCCGAACGACGTCATCGTCATCCGCTACGAAGGCCCCAAGGGCGGTCCCGGCATGCGCGAGATGCTGCAGGTGACGGGGGCGCTCCAGGGCGCGGGGCTCGGGGACACGGTGGCGCTCATGACGGATGGCCGATTCTCCGGCGCTACGCACGGCTTCATGATCGCCCACATCGTTCCGGAGGCCGCGGAGCGCGGGCCGATCGCCGCGATCAAGAGCGGCGACATCATCCATATCGACGTCAAGAAGCGCCGGCTCGACGTGGAGATCTCCGCCGCGGAGATGAAGAAGCGGCTGGCCAAGTGGAAGGCACCCAAGCCCCGCTACACGAGCGGCGTCTTCCACAAGTACGCCAAGACCGTGTCGAACGCCTCCGAGGGCGCGATCACAGGCTGAGAGCGGCCGATCGCACCAACGCAGACGCCCCAAGGGCGTAGATGACATAAAGCCTATTCTCAGTCATCGCCTTGGCAGCGAGAAGCTCCAGGAGCGGCTCGCGAAGCTGGCGGGCGGCGTCGCCATCGTCAAGGTGGGGGCCGCCACGGAGACGGAGATGAAGGAAAGGAAGGCGCGGGTCGAGGACGCCCTCAACGCGACGCGGGCGGCCGTCGAGGAGGGCATCGTGCCCGGCGGCGGTGTGGCGCTTCTCCGGGCCTCGAAGGCCCTCGAGAGCCTCAAGCTCTCCGGCGATGAGGCGACCGGCGCCAGCATCGTGCGGCGTGCCCTCGAGGAGCCAATCCGGCAGATCGTCCAGAACGCCGGGCTCGAGGGCTCAGTCGTGGTCGAGAAGGTCAAGTCCTCCAAGGACGTGGCGCACGGCTTCGACGCCGAGTCGAACGAGTACGTCGACATGATGCAGGCCGGGATCATCGACCCGACGAAGGTGGAGCGCGTCGCGCTGCAGAATGCGGCGTCGATGGCATCCCTGCTCCTGCCGACCGAGGCGATCATCACAGACCTGGCGGAGGAGGAGCAGGCGGCCATGCCCTCCATGCCGCACGGCGGCGACTTCTAGCCCGTCGCCGAGGTGGCCGGGCGCCGGCGCCTGACCTCGATCCTTCGCAGCACTGCGGCCTCCAGAGGGACTGCCCCTCGGAGGCCGTCGTGCTGCCGATCGTGATTATCCGTGCCCATGTTCCGCTTTACGTTCTCCGCTCACGCCTTCATCTCAGGTCACCGCACTACGACCGTGTCGGGGGCCCCTCGAAATCAGAGTCGCGGGTGACGAGGGTCGCCCCGAAGCGCCGCGCCGTCGCGTCCACGAGCGAGTCGGCCATGGCGAGACCATGGGCGAGAGACAGGTCGGCCGCCTCCAGCGCGAGAGGCTCGTCCACCGGCGCGAGAGCGTAGAGAACATAACGCCCGTTCTCAGTCATGGCGCCGCCTCGCCCGAGGGTCTTCCCTCGGGGTCTGCCTTGTCACAGATATGCCGATAATCAAAAAGTGTCAGCTGAGCAATCCGACTGCATTGCTTTTATTCGGCAGGCCTCGGATCGGAAGGGCGACGGTAGGCGAAATCGATTGCGTAGATTTTAGATCGCCAGGCATCCGCGACGTAAATTTGTCCATCCGCGCCGAAGAGAATGTCGGAAGGCGTATCCAATGGCTGATTTAAAAGCCCCGGCGGATTCGCGAGTTTATCGATTTTATCGCCATCAGGGGAATAAATCGGAATTTGAGCGCTATCCAAGCTGAGCAACCAAAGATAACCCTTGGGGTCCACATAAAGGCGCGTATCCCGGGTGAACGCATTCACGGAAAATGATTTGTTGGAGCGGGCATTCGATCGGATCACGTAAATTCTTTGAGAGACTCCATCCAGAATATAAATATTTTCTTCCTTATCTAAACCGACGTCAAAACTTTCGATGGGAATCGCCCCTTCGCCGAACGAATGGTCGAACTGGCGAATGATTTCGGCGCTCTTGGAAAACAGCAGCACGGCTTGACGACCGATGTCGATGACCACTACGGAATCATCGGGTCCCAGCGCGAAACGGGTAGGTGCTCGAAGGCCCCCACCGAAGTGTCTGACCAGACGCCCCTCAAAATCGAATGCACCCAAAAAACCTTTCCGCCAATCGGAAACGATAATTCTATTCTCGGAATCGACAGCCATGTCGGTGACGTCGAGGGACTCATGCGTGTCCGGATGATAAAATACGAATTCCTTCGGCGGCTTGCCCTCCGCGTCTAAAATATGCAGTTTCCGCAAATCGGGCTCATACCATAAGAACCCTTTGTTCCATAGAGCCGCTTTTGGAATCTGAAAATAGGTGTATTCGCGTTTGTGCGCGGAAGATGGCATTCCGATTGCCTTGAGGATTTTCCAGGGATGATGCGTGTCCAGACCGAAAAGGAAAATACTTTCCGCGAGCGTAACTGACACAATGACCCCATATATAAACGTTCCCGCCAATTGAGACGGTCTGGAGGGATGTCCATCTTTTAAAATAGCCGCAGATTCGCCGTGAGGATTCGGAAGCGTGGATGTTGAATCAACCGCCCGCGTCTCGATGGCCGTTTTCGAAAACCAGACCTCAACAATCAGCCAACCGATCGTTATCCAGAAAATGCCGGTAGGCAGAGTGTGCAGCCAAAGGACATATTGATCCGGGAAATGCACGACCGGAAGGGAGCCAAACAGAATCTGCGGGTAAACCTTCCAATAAGCCACCGCCACGGCTATGCCGCCCGCGAGTGAATACGTCAACGCGGCTCTGAAAGACCCGAAAAACAAGAAAGGCAGCACCCAGATATAGTATTGCTGGGCGACGTTGGTGAGCAAGAAATACAGAAGCAAAAACGGCAAAATAATCAGTTGCAAGAGATTGAGATGTTTCCATTTTGACAATGAAACAATCACAAGCACGGCTAATAGAAGGGGAGGTAAGAAAGATGGAATCTTGTCCGGATGAAGATTTGGCAAAAACGTGTCATGCAAGCCTCGCAACACCGCCAACCAGCCTAAAGTTCCCTCGATGCCTGTATAGGTTAACGCTTTTAGGAGCGCGACGGGACTGGCGATTAGACTGAAGTTCCTTCCTTCTTCCAGCGTGATTATCCTGTCGGATTATGCATTTGCGGTCTCCGACGATGTTGGTTTTCTGACTACGCGTTGATCGTCTCGATCAGATCGAGCGCTTGTTTCTGTTTGAGGTTCGGCCTC
>JAUSJX010000150.1 GCA_030647435.1 Candidatus Rokuibacteriota bacterium | reverse complement strand
CTTCAACGCGTGCCGGATGACGATCGCCCGCTCCGCCAGCCCCTTGGCCCAGGCGGTGCGGATGTAGTCCTCCCGCAGCACCTCCAGCACCGTGGACCGGGTCATGCGGGTGGTGACGGCGGCGTACCGGTAGCCCACGGTGATCACCGGCCAGACCATCTGCTGGAAGTTCGCCCAGGGATCGACCCAGGGCGGCGTGAACTCCAGCGGAGGCCCCCAGCCGAAGTAGATCACCAGGAGCAGGATGACCAGGATCCCGACCCAGAACGACGGGATGGCCAGGCCGCCGATGCTGACCACGCGCACGACGTAGTCCACCCAGGTATCCTGGCGCGCGGCGGCGAGCATGCCGAGCGGGATGGCGATCAAGACCGAGACGCCGGTCGCCAGGAACGCCAGCTCGAGGGAGAGCGGCAGCCGGATGAGCAGCTCTTCGACGACCGGGCGTCCCGTCCACAGCGAGACCCCGAAATCGAAGCGGACGACGCCCCAGAGCCACGTCCCGAACTGCACCAGGAGCGGCTGGTCCAGCCCGAGCTGCCGGTGCATGGCGGCGAGCTGCGCCCGATCGATCTGGCCCGAGTCGCCGCCGAGGATCAGCAAGGCCACGTCCCCGGGAATCACACGCATGATCACGAACACCAGGGAGGCGACCCCGAGCAGCGTGGGGACGATCAGGAGGAGTCGCTTGGCCAGGTAGGTTCCCATGCCCCGGCCTCCGCGGCGTCAGTCCTCCGCCAGCCAGACGTCCTGGAGCTTCTGGTTGGAGTAGTAATTGGGCGGGGCGACGTAGTTCTTCACCTTCGCCCAGTGCACCACGTTGCGCGTCCACCAGAGCCCCGGCAGGTAGTACGCGTTCTCCAGCACGATCCGGTCCATCTCGTTGACCAGCTTCTTGCGCTCGACGGGGTCGAGCTCTCGCGTCTCTCGCGCGAACAGGTCGTCGAGCCGAGGGTCGGAGACCCGGCCCCAGTTCTCCGTGTCCCCGGTCGTGTAGCGGTTCATGAAGACGTCGGGATCGTCCATGAACCGGACCGGCGCGGAGACGATCGCCTCGAAGTTCCCCGTGTTCTGTCCGTCCGCGAACCAGGCCGCCGTCTCGACCGGGCGGTGCTCGGCCTCGACGCCGATCTTGCGCCACTCCTGGATCACGAACACCGCGAAGTCCTGGTAGGGCAGCCGGATGTTCCGGTTCTTCAGCACGAGCTTGAGCCCGTTCGGATACCCCGCCTCCGCCAGCAGCCGCCGCGCCTCCGCCCGACTCTTCTCGCTGTCCCTCCAGAATCCCGGCAGCTTCTCGAGCTCGGCCTGCGGCAGCGCCCACTCCGAGCCCGGACGCATCGCCGACCCGACGAGCTTGAGCCCGTTGATGGGATACAGCACCCTGCTCATCGTGTACCGGTCGAGGCCGAGCGCGAGCGCCTTGCGAACGCGCACGTCGTTGAAGGGCTTCGCGGTGTTGTTGAGCCAGATCCCCCAGGAGGCGGTCACGGGCGTCTCCTGGACGACGACCTTGTCGCCGAGCTGCTTCTTGATCGCCTCCACCTCGGCCAGCGGCAGGTCGCGGAACTCGATGTACGCCCGGCCCGACCGGATCGCCGCCGCCCGCACCGAGGTGTCCGTGCTGATGAAGAACTTGTAGCCGTCCAGGTACGGCCGCTCCTTCACGAAGTAGTCGGGGTTCCGCTCCCCCTCGAACGTCGAGCCGTGCACGTAGCTCTTGAACTTGAACGGCCCCGAGCCGAGGACGTGCGTCTTGAAGTAGTTCGGGTCCTGGTCCAGGTACTTCTTCGGATAGATCACGTTCCACGGCGAGGCCAGGTTCATCAGGAGGGACGCCGCCGCGAATTTGAGCCTGAACACCACGGTGCCGGGGTCGGGGGCCTCGACCGCCTCGACCGTCGAGTAACCGCTCTTGCGCGTGCTGCGGACCCCCGAGGGCGGGAAAATGATCTTGTCGTAGCTCGCCTTCACGTCGGCCGCTGTCAGCGGCGAGCCGTCGTGGAACCGGACCCCCTGACGGATCTTGAACGAGTAGGTCCGCCCGTCGGGCGCGACCTTCCACTCGGTGGCCAAGTCCCCGATGACCTTCGGGAAGTGGTACGGGTCGAACTGCAGCAGCGTGCTGTAGCACGGCGCCACCATCTGGATGTTGGCGAAGGTGGCCTCCTGGTGGGGGTCGAGGCTCGGCGGCTCGGCGGCGATGGCCGCCAGCAGGACGCCGCCCCTGCGCGGGGCGTCCGCCGACTGGACCACAGCGGGAATCGCCGCGAGCGCCGACAGGACCAGGAGCGCGAGCGCAACGACGGTGAACCGCATCGGGTGACGCCTGACCTGTGCCGCCATCTGACACCTCCCACGCCCGGACATTCGGGCTCAGCTGACCTTCCAGATGCTCCCCGTCTTCGCCAGGTGTTTGATCGGTGTCAGGCTCTCGACCTGCCATCCCCTCTGTCGCAGCCAGGCCTCGAAGTCCTCCTGCCTGACGGCGTGGCATTCCGCCAGCAAGCGTCCGTCTCCGAGGGCGAAGACCGTCGTGATCGTCGTCTGCGGGTCCGGCCGCCACTTGCTCGTCTCGGCCAGCTCCGCCCCGAACTTCGCGATGTCGCCCCATCCGGGCGCGGTCCCGATGGCTATCCAGCGTCCCATGTCGCCTCCCTTGCGACCCGGCACTCAATGAGCGTTCCCGCTCCGGTGTCGAGGCGTCCTTGCCTGGCTATGCGCTCTTCAGTGGCACGAAGGGGTACGGGACCGGCCGGCCGCCGCGAATGGGAAGCACGATGGTCGCCGTGCCCGGACAGCTCTCGACGCCGTTCTGGAGCCGCATACCGACCTCCAGGTCGGCGTAACCGAGCCCCTCCTGCTCGCGCTTGCCGGTGACCGTCGCCCAGCAGGTGATGGTGTCGCCCGGCACGATCATGGCGCGGTGCTGGAAGGACACCTTCCATGGCCACCCGTCGGGGAGGCACAGGTCTTTCAGGTAGCGGGGCATGATGCTCTGCTTCCACGAGCCCTGGCCCAGGATGTTCGGCAGGCCGTCATGGTAGATCGCGAAGCTCTGATCGTAGTGGATCCGGTGCCAGTTTTCGATCGCCGAGCTCCACCGGAAGAGGTGCGTGGGGGTCAGTGGGCCGATGACCAGCGTGGGCATCGCCTGGCCCACCTCGACGTCGTCGTAGTAGAGCTGCGGCTTCTTCCGGAGCTCGTCTGCGGTCATCATGGGCGCTCTCCCTGGCAGCCCGACCTAGCCTGGATTATTCACGAAAGATGAGACAAAAGAGCCACCGAGTCTCGCGAGCGTGCTATAGAAGCGGTGACTGGACGCTTCGACGCACAAATGAGAGGAGACTCGATGGCTACAGACTGTATAGCGCAGACGACCTT
>JAUSJX010000149.1 GCA_030647435.1 Candidatus Rokuibacteriota bacterium | reverse complement strand
CTACCCTCTCCCCCGAGGGGATAGGGAGAAACGGGAAACCATAACCCACTCCCCCGAGGGGAGAGGGAGAAACGGGATACCAGAACCCTCTCCCCCGAGGGGAGAGGGAGAAACGGGAAACCAGAACCCTCTCCCCAGAGGGGAGAGGGAGAAACGGGAAACCAGAACCCTCTCCCCAGAGGGGAGAGGGGGAAGCGGGAAACCAGGACCCTCTCCCCCGAGGGGAGAGGGAGAAACGGGAAACCAGAACCCTCTCCCCCATCGGGGGAGAGCGTAGGGTGAGGGGGCCAGAGACGAGGGGGCCAGAGACGAGGGGGCCAAAGACGAGGGGGCGAGGAAGACGGACGGGTGCGTCCTGGGCACAACTCCGCGGTTGGCGTGGGTCACGGACAAGCTCCGGCGCTCATGGGGATTCGAGCGCCCAGTATAGCGCGGCGAGGCCTCAACCCCAGAGGGACGAGAGAGGGATCGTGAGACCCGGGAGCAGCGGGGGTGAGAACGTGTCATCGCCCGCCAGGCTCGCCGCTCGCCGATACTGCCCTTCGCTCAGCTCGTACACCTCCAGAACCCGTGTCTCGGGGTCAGCCAGCCAGTAGTGACGCACTCCGTGCCGGGCGTAGAGTTTCGCCTTCTCGACCCGGTCACGGCGACCCGTACCCGGAGACAGGATCTCCACGATCAGATCCGGGGCGCCCCGGACCCCTCGATCGGTGACGATCCCGGAGCGTTCTCGGGTGACAAACAGCAGGTCCGGCACGACCACGGAGGTCTCCTCGAGGATGACGTCGAACGGGGCGATGAAGACTTCACCGAGTCCCCGAGCAGCCACGAAGGGCTTGAGGGCGACAAGCAGGTTGGCGGCGAACTGCTGGTGGGCGCGGCCCGGTGAAGGCGTCACGTACAGCTCTCCCTCGATGATCTCGTAGCGCTTTCCGTCGTCGGGCAGGGCGCAGTAGTCCTCGTAGGTGAGGACGATGTGCCCTGCCGGGGGCTGTTCACGCGCGTTAATCGTCATCGTGTCTCCTCGCCGCCGGCCCTACTCCTGCGGGACGGTCATGATGACCTGGGTCTCGCCCGAGGTTTTGAGGAAGTTCTTGAAGCGGACCACGGTCGCGATGATGGTCGGCTGGACGGCGTCATCGGTCTTGAAGCCGCCCAGCGCCGTGATGAACCCCTCGAAGCCCGTCTCGATGGACTGGAGCCTGAAGCCCGCGGGCCCCTTGAAGATGATGGCCAGGAACCCTTCCTTGACAATGTTTTGCGGCACGATGACCTCGTCCACCCCGTCGCCGTCAAGGTCGATGGCCAGCGGCGTGGGCTCGATCTTGTAGAACAGGCTCCGCCGCACGCGGCTGCTCGTCCCCACGCTCAAGGTCTCGAGGATCATGACGCCGCCCCCCACCGCTGTCGACGATCGCCAGATATCCTCAGCGTCGGCGGCCATCTGGAGCCGGTTGGCCTCGTCGATGAAAGCCAGCACACGCGAGTCCTTGCCGCTCATGTTGGAGAAGACCGCGCCCATGGGCCTGAAGGCCTGGTGCACGTGCACCGAGTGCTCCTTCACGAGCTTGCCGTCCTTCCAGGCCATCTGGTCCGCCTGGCCCGGGGTGAAGAACTTATCCGGGCTGAAACGCTGGGTCCACAGCGTCTGCTTGTGCCCCTGACCCGTCAGGTCCACCGGGAAGAGGAACGTGTCGAGATTGTCGGCCAGGAATTTCGGCTTGCCGTCCTTCGCGCTCAGGATGAAGGAGTTGAGCCCGATATTGGGGTCGTATCGGTTGCCCACGATCTCGAAGGCGCCGTCGCCGTCGAGGTCCACGAAGTACAGCGAGAAGAGGCGGCCCAGGGAACGCACCGAGATAGACCACTCGGCCTCGAGTTTCGTGCCCACGATCTTGTACTGGTAGACCTTGTCCCCGTCGCTCACCACCATGCGCGGAATCTTGTCCGTCGGCGTCACGCCCACGTCGATGGCCACGACCGCGAAGGGGAACTTGGCCACCTCCCGGAGCGGGATGCTATTCTCCCCGCTGGAGTAAGAGCCCGCCTCGAGCTCGCGGCCCAAGAGCCGCGCCAGGAGGGAGCGCTGCTTGGCCTGCGGCGGGTTGGCCGGGCCGCCCTGGGAGAACCGCCCGCCCGCCGTCGTCGGGCGAATGGACGGCGGCACGAAGAAAGCTGTGGCGAGCGCGGCATCGGCCCGCGGCAGCTGGAAAAGGCGCACGTCCATGTACGGCTTCGTCTCGATGCGCTTGAAGTAGACCACGAGGAGGTTCTCGACCTTGTGGCGCTCGGCCGCCTGCGCCAAACCCTTGCCCTCGAGCGCCTCCTCGGGCTTGATCCCTTGCTGACCGAGCGCCACGCCGAGGGAGTCACCCATCCCTACGCTGAAGCGCCCGGTCCGGCTGAGCCCATCCACCACCTCCTGGAGGGCCGCTTCGATGAGGTTGTCCTTGACACCCGTCGAGAGGGGAAGCACGGTCAGGCGGATCTTCCCCGCCGACACCCTCGCCTTGTCACCTGCGGTGATGTCTGCGCCCTGGACGACCTTGGCGGTGGAATAAGCCTCGAAGACGTCGATGACGCTCACGCGACCGAGGGTCTTCTCGGTGCGACCCAGCACTTCACCCGTCTTGGGGTGTTTGAGCTCCTCTCCCTCGCGGTAGACCGCCAGCTCCACGCCCGCCACGACCCCATCGCGCCGGCCTATGGACAGCGTGACCTTGCCACCACTGACCTGGATGACATCACCCGCGACCTTGGGGAAAAGGGCGGCCACTTGTTCCACGAGGGTGCTGATCTGGGTAGGCGCCTGCCCTCCCGCGGGCGCGGTCTGAGCCGAGGCCGGAACGGCGGCAAACGTCAGAAGAAGGAGGGCTGGGAGCAGTCTCTTCATGCGGCCATGATACCGACGCGGGCAGCGGACGGCAAGCAATGGAGATTAAAAGCCCGGGCCCGGGGGTTGCCCCCCGGGCCCGGGTCCTACAGAGGCTCGCCTAGAACGAGAACCGAACGCGAGACGTGACGATGGAGACGTCCGAGGTGTTGCGAGGGCCTGCCGCGGGGTCCGTGATGGCGTCGAGCGCAGGGCCCATGACCATGTAACCAACCGCATTGTCCCAGGCCAGCCCAGGGGCGAAATTCCAGGAGAGCACACTCATGAACTCAGTGCCCACATAGCTGCTGTGACGCCGCGACATCGGGCTCGCGGAGACTCGGTCGAAAGCTGGGAGGATGCCTGCTCCGGCGACCGCCGTGCCGCCTCTATCGACCCCCTCGGCGGTCCAATGTCCGTTCACGCCGGCCATCACCTTAAGCGCCGGCGTCAGAGCGTACGTGGCCTTGGCGCCGAGCTGTATCCGGCCGTATTTGTCCCAGCCGATGGCCGTCCCGGAGTATGCCACTCTGCCCCCGCCCTCGTTCATTGCTTGCGCATAGTCAAGACCCAGCGAGGTGAGCTGTGTACCCCAGTCCCCAAGGTAGCTCGTGTCCGTGCTCAGCGGCTGGAAGTAGCGGACCTTGTTGAGCGTATTGTTCCTGGCCGAGTTACCGGTGGTGTATACGCCCAGCCCCTGGAGGAGCAGCGGACCGAGCTGGAAGCCGGCCCGAAGGTCGATCAGCCACGCGTCAATGTCTGCATTGTACTTCCGGCCGGCGATCGCACCGCTGGGGACGAACGTGGCCGGCGCGAACACGTCGCGATTCCCGAACTGGTAGAGAATGCTCGGATCGAAGGAGAACGGACCCATCCTGTACCGCGCGTCGACGCCCACTGTAAAGCGATCTTCGTTCACGCGCCCGTGGGAGGTTCCGTCGGGGTTGGTGAATGCGGTAGTTGTGTTGAGGCCGCCGCGGCCCTGACGGGCAGCGCCGGTTGTGCCGGAGGCATAGAAGTGGGCGAACATCGGCTTGATGTCGAGACCCTTCATCGGGGTGAATTCAGGAGACAGAATGTAGGCAAAATCATCCCCACGATTCTGGTTGTTGGCGGTGGCTCCCGTGTAGCCGAGCGGCCCGGAAAGCCCGTTCGAGGTTCCCGTCCCGACGAGATTTTCCTCGACCTGCGCGTAGGTGGCCTGGAATTTCAGGCCCGGAGTGACAGTGCTATAGAGGTTGACGCCGGCGAAGTCGCCGTTGGCGTAGGTGGCCAGCTTGTAGCTCGCCGCCGTGCCGAAGGGCTGAGCACCCAGGCGCATGATCGTGGGCACAGGTATCAGCGGAGCTGGGAACTCGACGTAGACCCACTTGACCTCGACGATGCCTCTGGTGTCAGTGTTGAGGCCCCAGCTCCCGCTGGTGCCGAATTGCGTCGCAACTGGCACGGCCGACGCCGCTCCCGCATTGGCGATGGTCGAGCCGCCGGACCCCGCCTGGCCCCAGACCTCGTCGATCTCGAACCCGAACACGCCCTTGGCCGAGCCGACCTCACCGATGATGTCGAATCGACCGCGGGTGCGGGCGTACCACTGCTTGTCTTGCCTGTTGAAGATCCCGTCGGCATTGCTGACGTTACGTGAGTACGTGCTCATGTTGTCGATGAAACCGGTGATGGTGGTCTTGATAACCGGGGCAGCCGCCGGCGCCTGGGCGTCGACGACTGGCGCCATGGTCGCGATCGCGACCAAGAGCGAGAGAGCAGCAAACAAATTCCTTCTCAACATTACCGCCTCCTCATGGTGTGAGTGAACGACGTGCTGCACACGGTGCGTCCTGCCGGTGATCACGTCCGCGCGACAACGGCGCTTCGGCTGCGATCCTTCTACGACTTGCCACTTGTACCCCGGGGAGGCTCACCCCGTCAAGAGAAAAGGGTAAAAATACTCGCCATACGTTTGGCACTCCAGCTCCCCTTCCATCAACCCCGATCAGCCCCCGTCGCCAAGCTGCTTGAGGGCATTCTTGGCCAGCTCGGAGAAGGGCGAGGCCGGGTCGAGGTCCCTGGCCTGCCTGAAGGCGGCCTTGGCCTCGTCTCGCCGGCCCCCTTGGGAGAGCGCCAACCCGAGCCCGTAGTGGGCCGCGACCATGGTCGGCTCGAGCTGGATGGCCGCCCGGAAGGACTCCTGCGCCTCCTGCGGATTGCCCAGCCTGATGTACGCCTCGCCCATGTTGTAGTAGGCGACCTCGGGCGTCGTGTAGGTGGGGAAGGTCAGCGCCTTCCTGTAGGCGACGACGGCGTCGTCGAAGCGGTTCTGCTGTGCCAGGGCGATGCCGAGGTTGTGCTGCAAGTCCGGGCTGTTCTTGTCGAGATCGATCGCCGTCTGGAACTCGGCCTGCGCGTCGACGGGCCGGCCCAGGTTGAGCAGGACCAGCCCGAGCGTGTTGTGGTACTGGGCGTTCTCAGGGTCGAGCTGGAGAGCCGCCTTGAGCGCCGCCATGCCGAGCGCCAGCCGGTTCTCGCTCAGGTTGCGCACGGCCTGCTCGTACGTGGCCTTGGCCTGGAGCTTCCGCACCTCTTCGTCCTGCTTGGAGGCGCAGCCGTGCAGTAGCACGAGTGCCGCGATGACAAGGAGCGGGCCGCGCGCGACGCCCAGCCTTGACAGGGTCGTTTCCGCCCTGTTAGCCTTCATGGTTGTGCCGACCTACGAGTACGAATGTCCCAAGTGCCCCCGCGTTTTCGAGGTGAAACAGCGGATCACCGAGCCCAAGCTCGAGGTCTGCGATCGGTGCGGCGGGCCCATCCACCGGCTCCTGTCGGCCACCCCATTCATCCTGAAGGGGGGCGGCTGGTACGTCACCGACTACCCGTCCGAGTCCCGCAAGAAGGCGTCCAAGTCGGAGTCGACATCGGGTGATTCGGCCCCGGCGGGGGGTGATTCGGCCCCGGCGGCGGGCGATTCGGCCCCGGCGGCCCCGAGCCCCACCGGAGGGAAGTCTAGCACGGCCCAGCCGGCGCCCTCCCCTTCGGAGAAGCCCAAGGCAGAGAAGTCCAAGGCAGAGAAGTCCAAGAGCGAGCCGGCCGCCAAGCCCAAGGCGTCCGGCTCCTCCTCCTCCTCGTCGTCGTCTTCGTCTTCCTGAAACCGGTCTTCCTGAAACCGCGGCTATTTGTCGCGCTCCACCACGTAGTCGGCGACGAGGAGCAGCGTGTCCTTGTCGTCGCCGTTGGGGAAGACGGCGAGAGCCTCCTTGGCGCTCCGGGCGTAGTCCTGCGCGCGCGCCTGCGCGTACTCGACGCCGCCGTAGCGCTCGACCAGCAGGCGGATCTCCTCGAACTCGCCCGGGCCGGCGGCGTGCCGCTTGAGCACGGACTGTATCCTGTCGCGCTCGGCAGGGCTCGCGCGCTCGATCGTCGCGATGAGCGGCAGTGTCCGCTTCCCTTCCTTCAAGTCGGCGCCCACCGCCTTGCCCAGGCGCACCTGGTCGGCGACGAAGTCGAGCGAGTCGTCGCTGATCTGGAACGCGATGCCGATGTGGAGCCCGTAGCGGGTCAACGCCTCGATCCGGTCCTCGGGCACCTTCGCCAGGAGCGCGCCGATCCGGCAGCAGGCCGAGATGAAGGACGCCGTCTTCTGGGTGATGATGCGCAGGTAATCGGCCTCGCTCGCCGTGCCGCTGCGCTTCCGCTCGAGCTGCAGCACCTCCGCCTCCGTCATCGAGACGGTGGCGCGCGCGAGAGTCTCGAGCACGGCCGCGTCGCCGTCAGCGACCATGAGGGCGAAAGACTTCGAGTAGAGGTGGTCGCCGACGAGAATGGAGGCGTCGTCGCCCCAGCGCGCGTTGGCCGAGGGGCGGCCGCGCCGGAGCGGCGCCTGGTCCACGACGTCGTCGTGGATGAGGGTCGCCGTGTGGAGCAGCTCGACCACGCAGCCCATGCGCACCGCGCGCGGGCCGCCGTAGCCCGCCACGCGCGCCGCCATCAGCACGAGGATCGGCCGGAGCCGCTTGCCGCCGGCGCCGGCGATGAACTCGCCCATCTCGTGGATCAGGCCGACGGGCGACGCGATCGCGCGCGCGATGGCCTCCTCGATGGCACGCATCTCGGGACCCACGGCGAGGGCGACGCGCTCCTTGAGGAGCGCCTCCAGCGGCGTCGGGGCTTTCACTGGCGTGACTGGATCAGCGCCAAGGGGTGGATCGGCGCCAAGGGGTGGATCAACGAATAACGACCCGGTCCTTGACCTTGACCTGGTTGCCGGAGGAAACGCTCGACAGCTCGACCACGGAGAACTTGTCCCTGACCTCGGTCACGCGGCCCGTGGCGACCTCCTCGTCCAGCTCGCCCAGGAGCTCGCCGGTGAAGGGGTGGACGATGGCGATCTTGTCCCGGCGCACGCTGACCTGGGCGCCCGGCCTGACGCCGTCCTTGCCGTTGAGATCGATCACGACCCGGCTCGTGTCCACGAAGACCACGAAGCCGCGGTTGGCCGACAGCGTGGGCGCTCCGGCCGGCTGGGTGGTGCCGCCCTTGGCGGCCGCCGCGCCGGCCTTCGGCGGCGGGGGCGCGGCCTCGACGGACACCGCCATCTTCTGGCGCGGGCTGATGCGGCCACCGCCCGGGGGCGCGCCGTACTTGGCCACGATCTCCGGAGGCGCGATGAGGCTGTCCTTGCCGAAGATCAGCGTGCCCATGGTGGTGGGAACCTTGTCGTCCTCCACCCAGATGTACTCGGGCTCGCTCGCCACATCGCCGAAGCGGGGGTTCTTGATAAGGAGCCACTTATTCTCCGCGGCCTTGATCTCGACGCTGGGATCGGAGTCCTTGGGCAGCCCCGCCAGCTCTCGCAGGCTCGGCACTTCCCCGCAGCCGGCGAGCGAGGCCGCGGCCAGCACCAGGCCGGCCAAGAGACGGAGCGCGGGGGCGTTCATGGGGCTTCAAGCATAGCAGATTCGGCGCGGGTCAGTCCTCGGGGCGCGGCTCCCAGGGGAAGCGCTGTTCGCCGGCGCCCTCGGACCGGGTGAGCGCCTCCCGCTTGGAGTAGAGCGCGGCGCCCGTGACGGCCGAGATGAACGTCACGTCGAGGTAGGTGATGCCCCGCCGCTCGATCAGCACCGGGACCAGCCAGGCCGTCACGTCGAGGGACTTGCCGAGCGACACGGCCCGGTCCGGCCGCACCAGCAGCTCCTCGCCCTTCGTCTTGCTGTTGAGCAGGGTCTCGTTGACCTGCCCCGAGTCCACGCTCTGGAAGCGGCGGGTCTGGTCCATGGCCAGCGCCAGCATGAAGGGCACGCGGCGCAGGTCGGCCCTGGCGGTCGTCAGGTCGACCGGCGGGACGACGGCGACACGGATGCGGCCGCGCGTGATGCGCACGCCGTCCTCGGGGCGCGGCCGCGGCCGACCCTCGATGGAGACGAAGGCGGCCTCGGAGAACGCCGCCTCCACGCGCTGCACCTGGGCGTAGCCGAGAACTTCCTCGTACCGGCCGAGGGGCTTGCCCGAGTTCGGGTGGCGGAAGACCTCGCCCTTTCGGAAGACGGTGAACTCCTGCCCGGCGAGCACGCCGTTCTTCTTGGCCAAGTCGATGTAGATGCTGTCGCCGTCCACCTGCACCACCAGGCCTTCGATGGGCGGGAACGCCGCGACGACGTCCTGGAGAATCAGACCGAAGGTGGCGCCTACCTGGTCCGCGATCCCCGCGTGCGCGGGCCCCGCCAGCGTGACGACGAAGACCGCGGCGAAGAGGACTCGACACCACCCCCTCACCCTACCCTCTCCCCCTTCGGGGGCGAGGGTTTCAGGGCGGCCCGCTCCCCTTGCGGGGGCGAGGGATTCAGGGCCCCCTCTCCCTGGAAGAGAGAGGGCCGGGGTGAGGGTCCTAGAAAACGACCGACGGCTGGTGGACACCGAAGACCTTCCGCAGCGCGTGGCAGATCTCCCCGAGGGTCACCTTCGCGCGGACGGCGTCGAGGATGAGCGGGATGAGGTTGTCGCAGCCGCGCGCGGCCCGATCCACGGCCTCGAGCGCGCGCGCCGCGGCCCCTGCGTCGCGGGTGCGCCTGAGGCGATCCAGGCGCTCGGCCATCGCCGCGCTGACCGCGGGATCGACCTGGAAGAGGCCGCTGGGCGGCGGCTCGTCCATCACGAACTCGTTGACGCCCACGACGATGCGCGCCTTCGACTCGACGTCCTGCTGGTAGCGGTACGCCGACTCCTGGATCTCGCGCTGCATGAAGCCGATGGCGCTGACGGAGCCGCCGAGGCCGTCGATCTTGGCGATGTAGGTCTCGGCCTCCTCTTCGATCCTGCGGGTCATGGCTTCCACCGCGTAGGAGCCTCCCAGCGGGTCCGCGGTGTCGGCGACGCCGGACTCGTAGCCGAGCACCTGCTGGGTGCGGAGTGCTACGCGCACGGAGGCCTCGGTGGGCAGTGCTAAGGCCTCGTCCATCGAGTTGGTGTGCAGCGACTGGCACCCGCCGAGGATGGCCGCCAGGGCCTGTACCGCGACCCGCACGATGTTGTTCTCGGGCTGCTGGGCCGTCAGCATGCTGCCCGCCGTCTGCGCGTGGAAGCGCAGCGTGCAGGAGCGCGGGTCCTGGGCCCCGAAGCGCTCCGTCATGATCCGCGCCCACAGGCGGCGGGCCGCGCGGAACTTCGCCACCTCCTCGAGGAGGTGGTTGTGGGCATTG
The DNA here is from genome assembly GCA_030647435.1 of Candidatus Rokuibacteriota bacterium. Lineage (NCBI taxonomy): Bacteria > Candidatus Rokuibacteriota > Candidatus Rokuibacteriota bacterium. The sequence continues at coordinate 4,151 of JAUSJX010000149.1, read as the reverse complement.
AAGAAGAAGGACAGCTGCGGCGCGAACTCATCCACCTCGAGCCCCGCCGCTCGCGCGGCCGTGACGTAGGCGACGGCGTTGGCGAGCGTGAAGCCCACCTCCTGCGCCGCCGTGCAGCCGGCCTCGCGGATGTGGTAGCCGGAGATGGAGATCGTGTTCCAGCGCGGCACGCGGCCCTTGCAGAAGGCGAACATGTCGGTGATGAGCCGCATGGACGGCGCCGGCGGGTAGATGTACGTGCCGCGCGCGATGTACTCCTTGAGGATGTCGTTCTGGACGGTGCCGGAGAGCCTGTCCGGCGCGATCCCCTGTTTCTCCGCCACGGCGATGTAGAGCGCCAAGAGAATGGCGGCAGTGGCGTTGATGGTCATGGAGGTGGACACGCGATCGAGCGGGATGCCCGCGAAGAGCTCCTCCATGTCCTCGAGGCTCGAGATGGACACGCCGACCTTGCCCACGTCGCTCTTCGCCATCGCGTCGTCGGCGTCGTAGCCCATCTGCGTCGGGAGGTCGAAGGCGACCGAGAGCCCCGTCTGCCCCTGCTCGAGGAGGTAGCGGTAGCGCCGGTTGGTCTCGACCGCCGAGCCGAAGCCCGCGTACTGGCGCATGGTCCAGAGCCTGCCGCGGTACATCGTGGGCTGCACGCCACGCGTGTACGGGTGTTCACCCGGGAAACCCACGTCGCGAACGTAGTCCTGGGCCGCCGTGTGCTCCGGCGTGTACACGCGCTCGAGCGCCGCGCCGTCGGATCCCGCGAAGAGCCCCGGCCTGTCGGGCGACTTCCCGAGCGCGGGCTTGAGCGTCCGCGCTTCCCATAGGCGCCTCGCGTCGTCGAGCCGCTTCCTTTCTTCGGGCGTCACAGGGGCCAATGCCTCATAGCGGGATATTCCCGTGCTTGCGCGGCGGGTTCGAGTCCCGCTTGGTGTGCAGGACCTCGAGCGCCTGGATCAGCCGGCGGCGGGTGTCCCTGGGCTCGATGACCTCGTCGATGTACCCGCGCTCTGCCGCGGCGTAGGGAGTTGCGAACTTCTCCCGGTATTCGCGGGTCTTCTCGTCCTTGAGCTTCGCCGGGTCCTTCGCCGCGTCCATCTCCCGCTTGTAGAGAATGCTCACCGCCCCGTCGGGACCCATAACGGCAATCTCGGCGGTCGGAAAGGCGAAGTTGACGTCGCCCCGGATGTGCTTGGAGGACATGACGCAGTACGCGCCGCCATAGGCCTTGCGCGTGATGACGGTCAGCTTGGGCACCGTGGCCTCGCAGTAGGCGTACAGCAGCTTCGCCCCGTGCTTGATGATGCCGCCGAACTCCTGCGCCGTCCCGGGCAGGAAGCCGGGCACGTCCTCGAAGGTGACGAGCGGGATGTTGAAGCAGTCGCAGAATCGCACGAAGCGCGCGGCCTTCAGGGAAGCGCTGATGTCGAGGCAGCCGGCCAGGTGCGCGGGCTGGTTGGCGACGACGCCGACCGGCCTGCCGCCGAGCCGCCCGAAGCCGATCACGATATTGGGCGCGTAGCCGGCGTGCACCTCGAAGAAGTACCGGTCGTCGAGCACCGGCTGGACGATGTCCTTGATGTCGTACGGCTTGTTCGGCTGGTCGGGGACGACCGTCTGCAGCTCCTCGTCCACGCGGTCCGCGGGATCGGTGGTAGGCCCCACCGGCGGGTCTTCCAGGTTGTTCTGCGGCAGGAAGGTCATGAGCTCGCGGATCAGCGCCAGGCACTCCTCCTCGCTCTCCGCGGCGAAGTGCGCGACGCCGGACGTCGTCCCGTGCATCGCCGCGCCGCCCAGCTCCTCGAAGGAGACCTCCTCGTGCGTGACGGCCTTGATGACGTCGGGGCCCGTCACGAACATGTAGGAGGAGTGCTTGACCATGAAGACGAAGTCGGTGATCGCCGGCGAGTAGACGGCGCCGCCCGCGCACGGGCCCATCACGGCGGAGATCTGCGGTACGACGCCCGAAGCCAGCGTGTTGCGCAGGAAAATGTCGGCGTAGCCCGCGAGCGAGACCACCCCCTCCTGGATTCGGGCGCCACCGGAATCGTTCAGCCCGATCACCGGCACGCCCGTCTTCATCGCGAGATCCATGATCTTGCAGATCTTGCGCGCGTACGCCTCGGAGAGCGACCCGCCGAAGACGGTGAAGTCCTGTGCGAAGGCGAAGACGGGGCGGCCGTGGACGCGCCCCGAGCCTGTCACCACGCCGTCGCCCGGGATGCGCTGGGCGTCCATGCCGAAGTCATTGTTCTGGTGGACCACGAAGCGATCCACCTCCGCGAACGATCCCTTGTCGAGGAGGATCTCGAGCCGCTCGCGGGCCGTCTTCTTCCCCGCCTTGTGCTGGCGCTCGATCCGCTCCGGCCCGCCGGCCGCGTCGGCGGCCTCGTTGCGGCGGTGGAGTTCGTCGAAGCGATCCTGGAGGGACATGGGTGCGGCTCCTTGGAGTGGCCGACGCTGGGGAGTGCCCGGCGGTGTGCTCCCGTCTGAAGGGAAGTATAGGGGCCCGTCGCCGGGAAAGTCAATGAATGCGCGGCTTTTTCGCTTACTGGTTTGACTTCTCGAGGCGCCGTCTGGCATACTTCCGCCCTATGACTCCGCTGGCCCAGGCCGTGCTGGTAATCTGCGCCGTGGTCGTGACCGTGGTGCTCGTCGTGACGCTGGCGTCCTTCAGGCGCGCGACCGCGCGGGCGGAGATCGTGCTGCAGCTTGTGGAGCGGGAGATCCGACCGCTGGCGAGCCAGGTCGAGGCGCTGGCGGCGGACGTGCGGACGCTGTCGCAGACGGCCAACCGCGAGCTGGAGCGGGTCAGCGGCGTGGTCCGCCGCGTGGAGGACATCTCGCTCAAGATCGCGCGGGTGGTCGGCGTGGCGAACAGCCTGGCGTCCTTCCGCGGGATCACGGGCGTGGGCTCAGGCCTCCGGAAGGCGCTCAGCGTGTTTGTGTCGAGACTCAGGACATAGAGAGAGGGAGGACGCGATCATGTCGGACGAGCGTGGTGGGGACGCGGCGGGCTACATGGGCTGGTTCTTTCTCGGCGCCATCGCCGGCGCGGCGGCCATGCTGCTGCTGACGCCCAAGACGGGCACCGAGGCCCGCGAGCTCTTGACGGAGCACGGGCAGGAGTGGCTCAAGAAGGCGCAGGCGGCGGCGGAGGAGGCGCAGGAGAAGGCGGGTGACCTCTTCGGCAAGGGTCGCGAGTACTTCGAGGAGCAGCGCAACCGCCTGGTCGGGGCTTTCGAGGCCGGCCGCTCGGCCATGAAGGAAGAGATGGGCAAGGTCCGCTCCGACGGGTAGCGGCCACAGCGCGACACTGGGAGAGTGCGGGGGCCATTCGAGGCCGCGCCGACGAACCTCGCGGATCTGAGAGCAAGTGCGGCGAGCCCGCGGGGCGAGCCGAGGCGCGAAATGGGGGGACTGCGGGGGCCATTCGAGGCCCCCGCAGTTAAATGTGAATGGCCTGGCCGAGGGCGGCGAGCGTGGCTTCGAGCGAGGCCTCGGACAGGGTCGGGTGGGCGTGGATGGTGTGGATGATCTCCTCGAGCGTGGCCTCGAGCGTCCGCCCCACCGCGAATTCGTGGATCAGCTCCGTCGCCTCGGGACCCACGATGTGGACGCCCAGGATTTCCCCCGTCCGCTTGTCGGCCACGACCTTTAAGAAGCCCTCCGTCTCCCCCAGCGCCACCGCCTTGCCGTTGGCCGTGAAGGGGAAGCGGCCCACGCTGACCTCGCGTCCGTCGGCCTTCGACGCGGCTTCGGAGAGGCCGATGGACGCGACCTGGGGGCGGCAGTACGTGCACGAGGGGACATTGCCGTAGTCCACCGGGCGTGGCGACCGGCCCGCGATCGCGTCGGCCGCGACCACGCCCTCGGCCATGGCCTTGTGCGCCAGCATCTGGCGCCCCGCCATGTCGCCGACGGCGACGCTTCCCTTGCCCGGCGTGACCTTCGCGACCTTGACGCCCGTGCGCACGGTCACGCCCCGGCGGGTGAAGAGCCGCGCGATCAGGGCCCCCGCTTCCTCGTCCTCGACCGGCAGCACGCGCGGCAGCGCCTCGAGGAGGAGAAACAGCTAAGGAATATGTAAATGCCGCGTGGGCAGCATCAGCCCGTTCTGTCGGGGAACAGGCCCGGCATCCACCGGGATGCTAGGGCGG
>JAUSJX010000148.1 GCA_030647435.1 Candidatus Rokuibacteriota bacterium | reverse complement strand
GGCGGCGGCGAGGGCCACGCGCAGGGGCGGGGCCACCACGACGCCATGCTGCTGCGCCAGGGCCGCCAGGAGGCGGGGCAGGATGGCGACGAGCAGCGTGCCGGACAGATCATCGCTGGCGCGCCACACGCGCTCGAGGAGTGGCACAAGCTCGCGGCCGTAGCGTCGCGGGCGCCCGGGGGGCCGCCCGGCCGGGCGCGGCCGCTGGCCCAGACGCCGGATCGCCGCCTTCCGGTGGCCGTGCGTCGTGCGACAGTACTCGTCCACAATCCTCCCTCGTTCACGCGTGTCGGCCACCACGTACCGCCGCCGCAACACCTCGGCATACTCTCGGCGCGCTCGCTCCGTCACGGGGCCTCCTCTCCGGCTTGGGTCACACCGGTTTTGAGGCACCCACCTCATTTTCGGTAACACTTGTTTTGAGGGCGATCGGCTTCTTGACCGCGAGCCCGTGGCGGCGCAGGATGGCCCGGGTCAGAGGGCGATCGCGGTGCTGACGCTCGCCTCTTCGCCCCGGTGAAGCGAGCAATTCCGGGTGTCAGGCTGGGGCCCGCAGGGGAGGCCGCATTTCGCCCACCCGCATCGCGCGGCGAGGGAGCCGAGGGAGCAGCGTTTGTCCGTCTATGCGCCTTGACTCAAGCAATCAAACGCTGGAGCCGGCGAACAGGCTCCCCAGAAGACAGACACCGACAGGGCATACGTCCTGCCGAACTCTCAAGTGCTTGACTTTCTGGCTGAATCCCAAGAAAGGGCAGGCGTCAGTGGGAACCTAGTGCCGGGTAGATGGTTCCGCCAGGGAAGAATGCCTGCGACAAAGAGAGGGACAGACGAGGCCGGCTGCTATGCCGCGGACGACCCATCCCCTACTCGCACCGAGGTCCGAGCGAGGGCGGAGATCCGCGAGTCCTACCTTTCGAGGTCCTGACTGACTCTGCGGTAGCCTTGCGGACGAGACGCAGGACCCGCGACGACGACTACGCGAGCGCCAGACGCAGGGGTCTCTCCCGGTCGACAACGCTTCGGTTTGGAGTGCCCCGCGAGAGCATGAGGGGCTTCCGGGGCGGCCGGGGGTCGCAGCCCGCCAGGATGTACGCTCGGTCTACCGCGGAAGCCTTGGTGAGCGCTTCGTGGCGGGAGAAGAAATACGCCACGTGCTCTGCCAGCGGAACAACCTGTTTCAGATCCTCGCCCAGCCGAGCCAGCACCGGTCCGAGGTTTTCCGGGCTGAACAGGAAGCCGTGGACTTCACTGATCATGGGGTGGCCATCGCGCAGCTCGCGCATCAAAGACCGCGCGAGCGCGAGATCGAGGCGAAGCGCGACGGCGGGAGCGCCGTTGACCTTGCGATACTGCTTCAGACCGCCGATGTCTTGAAAGTGGAATGCGTTGCGGTAGAAGGCGGCGTGATGCGGGTTGACCGCGATGCAGAGATCGCTCCCCACCTGGGCGGCATAGACGACCAGCATCCGGATGAGGCGCAGGAGAATCGCGACTCCCGAGGGCTGGTAGTCGGGATCCACGGCCAGCCCGGAAACCTCCGCCAGGTCGCGACCCACGTCCCGAAGCGTCCGGAGCTCATCCGAATAGATCTCGTCCATCGGGAGACCCACTGGCGAATCGGCGATGAGAGTCATTGTCGCGACCACGCAATCCTTGGACCGGGCTACGAACACACGCGTTGCCGGAAGGGCGTTGTGAATACTCAGGCGCCAATTCGACGGGTGTGGATCTATGTATCCTTGTGCGACGTACTGATCATGTTGCAAGCGAAAAGCCTGCTCGAGAGTACGGCGATCGGTGGCAAGCCCGAAGTCGAGACCGTCTGCGATTTGATCGTTCTGGAACCAGGTAGCCTTGAGCCGTGAACGGCTCGGGGTCGGTGGTGAGATCTCTTCTGCACGCGTGGCCTGAAGCGATGATACCGACATCTATGATGTCTCCCCTCTCTCTGGAAGCCTTGGCCTCCAGAGGCTGTCCACTTCTCTCATAGGCAAAGACTGCGCCACTGAAGGTGCCGCCGTACGACGCCACTTCTCTCCCAAAATATCAAGCAGATGGCTCTCTCCTGGCTCGATGGCCGCACCGAGGACCGTCAGCCCGCTGACATGTCATGGTTGTCCAGCTATGCAGGTGACACCCCCTCTGACGACGACATGACGATCGCGTGACCCGGCTTCAGAAGGCCCGCACGAAGGCGCTTAAAGTGAAACACCTCCCAAAGCTTCCAGGAGGTGTCCGCTTCTGTTCGAGGTGGTCTTTCCGATGACCAACTTCCAAGATACCGATCGCTCTTATCCTGGAGGCCTGCGTCGTGTGATCGGAGCCGGGCGCGTCGAAAAAACTTACACCTTGGCCCGATGACATTTCGTTCGGGAGTGTGAAGCGAGATACGTGCCACTTATGAAAACGCCGCGTGATTGAACCTTTCAGTCTCGCTGATGCGGCAAGCAGCCAAGGGTCGTAAGGTTCTTCGACAAGACAATTCCCACGGCCGATTCGCCTGCTCCTTCGCAAATGCAGAACCGCGCGCCCTGGCTTATTACCTGATTTACTAACTGTCGGAAATCCTACCGTTGTCGCCCTGGTGCCACTTGGAAGGGCTGGAGAGTCATCGTGAGGATTTACCTTCTCTTTCGGCTATTTGTGTCTCTTGTACAATCAGACCCGGCGGAAACGTTTACAGTTCACTCCAGTTCCGGTACGTTCGGAGGAGGGTCGATCTCTGCTAACTGAGCAATATCTCTATGGAATTGGTCCCGAGACCGTGGGCTGGCACGTGGGTTGCTGTACTGTCGCAGAAACGTTTTCTAGTCCCTCAGAGCTAAAGGAGAGGAACTCAATGAGAAAGCTGGCGATTGCACTCGGGATCGTGAGTGCATTGGCTGTATCACAAGCAAATGCGGCTCCGATCTTTACCCTCACGGGGGGCTTTGCCGGAGACGTGGTCATCAAGCTTCAGAACTTTGAAAGCTTCACCGGCGCTCTCGCACCCGGCTCGGAGAACTTCGGTATCCTCCGAATCACCACGATCGAAGCCGCCGATGCCAGCGGCCCCGTCTGGGTGCACGGACAGAACGGCGCGGAGATCACGGGCATATTTCGGGACATCATCGTCGTCGCCACCGCACCGGTGGGAACCGGCCTTAACGTGAAGTCGACCGGCGGCTTGCTTGACCTCTACATCAATCCAGTCGGCGCTTTCGCTACTGCCGGCGGCGCGGGGCAGGGCATCGGTGGGTATGCGGCGGCAGGCGGTGGCTGTGTGCCTGGAAGCACCACTCCGTGTTACAACGGCATCTCGAACGCAGCCGGTGGAGGGGTGTTCCTCACCCTCAAGTGGAATAGCGGGGTCGACCCCCTGAATCCGTTGATCTTCATCGATGGAGACTTCGACTTCGCCACGTTCCCCTCTACGGGAGACGCAGCGGGCTATCTCGACGTGACCGGCGGGCCGTATGCGGGCACCTTCGACACGAACGGCCAGATCACACCCTTTGGGGCGCGTGACGTATTCGCCCAGAACGACTTCTGCCCGAATGTCACCTTGACTTGCGGCACCGTAGGCGACTGGCAGCTTCTCAGTGACGACCCGGTCCGCGCGAGAGTCCCGCAACCGAGCACCCTTGCGCTTCTCGGAATCGCCGTGATTGGTCTCGCGGCTCTGCGCAGGAAGATCGCAGCGTAAAGACGCGTCTGTCCAAGCTCTACAGAGGCCCCTTCTTGGGGCCTCTTTTTTTGTCCGAGAGGGGCTGCGGAGCAGGACATCGAGCCCTGAGCGACCGGCCGCGCCGGCCTTACGGCGACGCTGGTCCGCCTGAATGCATCTGCCCGTCCATGGGCGGGAAGCGAGTAAACTAGTCTCGGCTGACATGCGGATTCGTTCCGTTCTCGTATCCACACGGGCAAGACTGGTACTCCAGGTGCTCGGGTCCGTCGCGATACTGGGGTGGATTCCCGGGAATGCGGCCAAGCTCACGGCGCTGATCCTCGTCTGGGTTATCGGATTTGGGAGAATCTCCCGGCGCGAGCTCGTGCTCATGATCGGCATCAACCTGTTGTTCCTCGTCATGAACGTCGGCGCCTTGAACAAGGGCGCATTCCGGTTCAGCGACCCCGACGCCCTGGGCATGCCGATTTACGAGTTCGTCATGTGGGGGTTCTACACTCTCAATACCATCCGCTTCCTCGGGGGAGAGGCTCCGCAGGGGAGACGATGGTTGGCGCTCGTCCTGGCCATTGCGTTTGCACTTCCGTTCTCGGTGGTGAGGGATGCCGGGAGCTTGACGCTGCTGTCCTCAGCAGTTTTGGCTATAGCGCTCGCCCTGTATCACGAGCCGATGGATCTTGCGTACCTCGCGTACATGGTCATAATGGGTGCCTTGGTGGAGTACGCCGGCGTGTGGACAGGGCAATGGAGCTACCCGGGTAATCCGCCAGGAGGGGTGCCCTTCTGGTTCATCACCATGTGGGGAGGAGTCGGGGTGTTCACCCGAAGACTGCTTTTCCCCCTCATGCGCGAAGGCACCAGGTCAGCAGTTCCCAGTTGACGCAGGCCCGGTGGCGGGACTGTGTCAGGAGGAATTCCGGTGGAGACACGTAGCGCCCTGCGGGGATGGGCCGAGCTTCTCGGCCCATCCCATGTTCTGGACGCCGCGGCGGCACAAGCCGACTATGGGCGCTGCACTACGGGAGTCCAGCGTCGGCTGGCGGGGGCGCTCAGACCACAGGAACGATCCCAGGTCACGGCAATCGTCGAGATCGCCGCCCGCTTCAAAGTCCCTCTCTATCCGATTAGCACCGGCCACAACTGGGGATATGGAACGGCCTTGCCGCCTGCCGAAGACTGCGTGATCCTCGACCTTTCCGGACTCAACCGGATACTGGAGTTTGACGCGGATACAGGCCTGGTGACCGTAGAGCCGGGCGTGACCCAGGGGCAACTCGCCGAGTTCCTTGACCGCGGAAAACACCCGTACCTGGTGCCCGTGACAGGTGCGGGTCCGACGTGCAGCATTGTTGGCAATGCGCTCGAGCGCGGCTACGGAATCACGCCCCATGCCGATCATTTCGGCGCCGTGATGGCGCTCGAGGCGGTGTTGCCGGATGGGCGCGTCTACCGCTCCGCACTGTCCGCGCTCAATGGAGAACCGCTCGACCGTGCGTTCAAGTGGGGGATCGGCCCCTATCTTGACGGCCTCTTCTCGCAGAGCGGCTTTGGCGTCGTGACTCAAATGACGATCGTGCTCGCTCGTCGTCCCGATGCCATCAAGGTCTTTCTCTTCGGCTTGAAGAAGCCGGAGCAGCTCGGGGGCCTGGTGGATCTCGTGCGCGAGGTGATTGCCCGATACCCGGGAGTCGTCGGCGGCATCAACCTGATGAACGCGCATCGCGTGTTGGCCATGGCGGTACCCTATCCGCGCGAGCGATTGGACTCCGATGGCCTCATCTCGCCGGAATTGCTCGCCGAGCTCAGTCGCAGCAATCAGGTGATGCCCTGGACGGGATTCGGCACCCTCTATGGCTCCAAGGGAGTTGTGAAGGCGGCGCAGCGTGAGATCCGGGCTCTTCTCAGGCCTTTGGCCTCTCGACTGGTATTCATCAGTCCGAAGGGCGGACGGACACTCGCCCGAGTTGGACGTGTATTGCCGAGCTATCTTCGCTCGAAGCTCGGTCGGAACCTGGACATGCTTGAACGCTCTCTGGAGCTGGTTGCCGGTCGGCCGAATGAGACCGCGCTGCCCCTGTGCTATTGGAACAACCGGAAGCAGCCTCGCGTTGGGTCCGCAATGGATCCGGCGCGTGACGGCTGCGGCGTGTCATGGTATTCGCCGCTTGTGCCGATGACGCGAGACCGCGTTACCGCCTATGTGCGAATGGTCACGGCCATCATGCGGGAGCATCGGTTGGAGCCCCTCATGACCCTGACCAGCCTGTCCGACAGGTGCTTTGACAGTACCGTGCCATTGCTGTTCGATCTGGACTCCGAGGAGAGCCGCAAGAATGCGGAGAAGTGCTACTGGGCGCTTCTGGAGGCCGGCCGAAGCCACGGCTTCCTTCCTTACCGGGTGGGCATTCAGACCATGAACTGGCTGTCGCAGAGTGACGCGACCTTCTGGCAAGTCGTCCGGGAGATCAAGAAAACGCTCGATCCCTACGCGATTATCTCCCCTGGCAGGTATGTCTAATGACTCGCGCGTAATTGAGTCACAGTTCTGAGCTTGAGAAATTAAGTACTTACGTGTCATCGTAATCGGCGAGAGTCATTAGTCCGCTATGCGGACGTCAACGGTCATTCCAAGTTTGAAGTCGGTCCCTCCTTCGGTCACTTCGATCCTCGTCTCCAGCACCTTCATGTCCTGGATCTTGACCGGATCCTCGGGGCGGGTTTTCCGCTTCTATCGCCTGCGCTCCCGACTGGCGTGGGCTCACGCCCTGTGCCGCGCCGTGCTGGGCGTGTGTGCCCGCGGGCTGCTCGCCTTCTCCGCGCGCACCGCGCGGTCGCACGGCATCCCGGAGGGCCAGACCGGCACGGTGACGGTGCTCCAACGCTTCGGGTACCGCCGTTCATACTGCGACCTCCTGCACGAACAAAGCCTCAATCGGCCACCTTCGTGCGGTTCAGGGGCGTCTCAACGGAGCCGCGAGGCGCTCGAGCCTCGCGGCGGTGTCCTCGGCGATCTCAAGCCACCACAC
>JAUSJX010000147.1 GCA_030647435.1 Candidatus Rokuibacteriota bacterium | reverse complement strand
CTTCTCGGGGCGCATGGGCCAGAAGGTCGCCTCAGATCTCGTCACCGTGATCGACGACGGCACCATCGCCAACCGGCGCGGCTCGCTCAACGTGGACGACGAGGGTATCCCGACGCGGCGGAACGTCCTCATCGAGAAGGGCGTCCTCGTCGGCTATATGCAGGACAGGCTCAACGCCCGCCTCATGGGCGGGGAGCCCACGGGCAACGGCCGGCGCGAGTCCTACGCGCACCAGCCCATGCCGCGCATGACGAACACCTTTATGCTGGCCGGCCAGGACGACCCCGCCGACATCATCCGCTCGGTGCCCCGCGGCCTCTACGCCGTGAACTTCGGCGGGGGGCAGGTGGACATCACCAACGGCAAGTTCGTCTTCTCTGCCAGCGAGGCCTACCTGATCGAAGACGGCAAGGTGACACGGCCGGTCAAGGGCGCGACGCTCATCGGCAGCGGGCCCGAGGCGCTCACACGCGTGAGCCGCGTCGGCCACGATCTCAAGCTCGACGAGGGCGTCGGCACCTGCGGCAAGGACGGCCAGTCGGTGCCGGTGGGTGTCGGGCTGCCGACGATCAGGATCGACGGCATCACGGTGGGCGGGACCCAGGTCTAGGATGCTCGACCTCCTCAGCGATGTCCTGAAGCGGGCGCGGGAGCGAGGAGCGACGGCGGCCGATGCCTTCCTGGTGGAAGACAAGGCGTTTTCGGCCCAGGTCAGGCTCGGGCGGGTGGACACGGTCAAGCACGCCCGGGAGCAGCACCTCTCGCTACGTGTCTTTTCCGGCAAATCCGCCGCCGCCGCCTCGACGTCGGACTTCTCGCGGACTTCCGTCGAGCGTCTGGTGGACGAAGCGGTATCGCTCTCGCGGATCACGGCTCCCGACGAGTTGAGCGGGCTGCCTGAGGCGAGCGTGCTCGCGCGGGAGATCCCGGCCCTCGACCTCGATGATCCGACGGGCCACGATCTCTCGCCTGAGGAGAAAATCGAGCTCGCGCGGCGCTGCGAGGCCGCGGCGCTCGGGGCCGATCCGCGCATCACGAACTCCGAGGGCGGTGATTTTGCCGATCGCCGCGCCCGCTACGCCTACGCCGGGAGCCACGGCTTCGCCGCCGAGTACGGCACGTCGTCCTTCAGTCTCTCGGCTTCGCCCGTCGCCTCGGAAAACGGCCACATGCAGCGCGACGGCTGGTACCACGTCACGCGCAAGCGCGCCCGCCTCGACTCGCCCGAGGAGATCGGCAAGACGGCAGCCAGCCGCGCGCTGCGTCGCTTGGGCGCCCGGCAGGTCAAGACTGCCCAGGTGCCGGTCGTCTTCGATCCGGAGACGGCGGCGAGCCTGGTCCGGCATGTCGCCGGCGCCGTCGCGGGCCCGTCGCTCTACCGCGGCGCCTCCTTCCTCCTCGACAAGCTCGGCCAGCAGATCGCCGCGCCAGGTGTCACGATCATCGACGACGGGACCATTTCCGGAGGCCTCGGCTCGCGGCCCTTCGACGGCGAGGGGCTGCCGATCCTGCGCACGGTCGTCGTCGACAAGGGAGTGCTGACCTCGTACCTCCTCGACACGTACAGCGGCCGCAAGCTCGGCATGGCCTCGACGCATCACGCCGCGCGGGACGGCAGCGGCGTCACCGTCGGCACGACGAACCTCTACCTGGCCAAGGGCGCGGCCGACCCGAAGGACCTCATCGGGAGCGTCAAGCAGGGTCTCTACGTCACGGAGCTGATCGGCTTCGGCGTCAACGGCGTCACCGGCGACTATTCGCGCGGCGCCGTCGGCATGTGGATCGACAACGGCGAGCTGGCGTACCCTGTCGAGGAGATCACGATCGCGGGCAACCTGCTCGACATGTTCCGCGCCATCGAAGGCGTGGGCAACGACCTCGTCTTCCGCGACCGCACGGCTGCGCCCACCGTGCTGGTCGGGCGCATGACGGTGGCGGGAGCCTAGATGATCATCGACAGCCACTGTCACCTGCACGATCCGGCATTCGAGGACCTGCGCGGCGCGCTCGCCCGCGCGGCGGAGCACGGCGTCTGGGGCGCCGTCGCGGTCGGCTGCGACCAGCAGACGAATGCGCGCACCCTCGAAACCGCGGTCGGAAACGGCAAGACCGTCTGGCCCGCGATGGGCTTCCACCCGGACTGGGTCCAGCTGGGCGACCAGGACCTCGATCAGGTCGAGGCGCAGGTGGCGGCGCACCACTCGCGTCTGGTCGCGCTCGGCGAGGTCGGGCTGCCGTGGTACTGCCTCGAGGGCGCGACGGACGCCGCCGGGTTCATGACGCGGGGTCGCCAGCGGCTCAACCGGCTCTTGGTACTTGCCGAGCGCTACGACTTGCCGGTCATCCTGCACGCCCCGCACGGCGCGGCAGTGGGCGCGCTCGCGGCGCTCAAGGCCCGCGGCATCGAGCGCGCCGTCTTCCACTGGCACAAGGCGCCCGCCGAGGTGACCCGCGACATCGTGGATGCCGGGTATCTCGTGTCCGTGACGCCCGAGGTGGTCTATCGCGGGCGGGATCGCGCGCTGGTCGAGGCCGTGCCGCTCGAATCGCTCCTCGTCGAGAGCGACGGGCCGTGGCCCTACCAGGGCGAGTTCGCGGGGGTGCCGTCCGGACCGTGGCTCGTCTCGCGGGTGGCCGAGGAGGTCGCCAAGATCAAGGGCCTGCCGGTCGACGAGGTCACGTACCAGATTTCGGCCAACACCTGCCGGCTCTTCGACCTCGTATGCTCCTGACTATCGAGCGCTTCAGCATGAGGGTCGGCGGCGTCGACGTGGTGGGCGTGCTGCACCTGCCGCCGTCCGGCCCGGCTCCCTGCGTCGTCGCGTGTCACGGCATGGGTGCCTCCAAGGACAGCGACAAGTACCTGCTGCTCGGCCGCGATTTCCCGGAGGCGGGTCTGGCGCTCGCGCGCTTCGACTTCCGCGGCAGCGGCGAGTCGGGCGGGCTCTACCGCGACGCGACCATCGCCTCGCGCATCGCCGACCTCGAGGCCGTGCTCGAGCATCTGGCAGGGCACCCGTCCCTCGACGGGCGCTTCGGGCTGCTGGGCTCGAGCCTGGGCGGCTTCGTCGCGCTCTGGGTCGCGTCGCGCCACCGCCGCGTCATGCCCGTCGTGACGTGGAACGCTCCCGCGAACCTCGCCTCCCTGGCCGCCTCCCGGTGCGACGACGTCACGTCGCCGGGAGCGGCGCTGGTCGCCGAGGTCCGCGCGGGCCGCCACTTGGACGCCCCCGCCGGGGCGAGTCATGTCCTCGTGGTGCAGGGCCAGGCCGACGACGTGGTGCCTCCCGGCCACGCGGAGATCCTCTTCGAGCGCGCGAGAGAGCCGCGGGAGCTGTGCCTCCTGCCGGGCGCGGACCACCGCCTCACCGATCCGCTCCGCCGGGTCGAGGCCGTCAAGCGGAGCCGCGACTGGTTCACGCGCCACCTCCATGGGGAGCCCGCATGATCGACCCGGCGCGGATGAAGGACGAGTTCCTCGAGCTGGCCGGGATCTCCAGCCTGTCGCGCCACGAGGGCGCTATCGCGCGCCGGCTCGAGAGCATTCTCAAGGGCATGGGCGCCTCGGTCGAGGTGGACGACGCCGGCGAGAAGATCGGCGGCGAGACGGGCAATCTCCTGGCGCGCTTCACGGGCAGCAAGGCCGGCGCACCGCCTTTTCTCCTCTCGGCCCACATGGACACCGTGGGGCCGGCGGAGAAGATTCACCTGGTGGTCGAGGGCGATATCGTGCGCACCGACCACACCACGGTGCTGGGAGGCGACGACAAGGCCGGCATCGTCGCGATCTTCGAGGCCATTCGGGTTTTGCGCGAGCGCAACATCCCGCACGGCGACATCGAGGTGGTGCTGAGCATCTGCGAGGAGACGGGACTGCTGGGCGCCAAGCATTTCGACACGGGCCGGATCCGCGCGAAGCGCGGGCTGGTGCTCGACGTGGACGGCGTGTGCGAGCTGATCACGCGGGCCCCGGCGGCCAACCGGCTCTCGTTCACGGTGACGGGGCTCGAGGCGCACGCAGGCGTCTGCCCCGAGCGCGGCATGTCGGCCATCCAGATCGCGAGCGAGGCCATCGCCGGCATGAAGCTCGGGCGCGTGGACGAGGAGACGACGGCCAACCTTGGCGTGATCCAGGGCGGCCTGTCGACCAATATCGTCCCGACGCGGGTCGTCATCCACGGCGAGGCGCGGAGTCTCGACGTCTCCAAGCTCGAGGCGCAGACGCAGCACATGCGGGGACGCTTCGAGGAGGCGGTCGCGCGCCACTCGGTCCGCCTTGAGCAGAAGGAACACCAGGCGCGCGTGGAGATTAACGTGGAGCGGCAGTACGAGCGGCTCGACATTGCGGATAGCGCGCCAGTGGTCATGCTCGTCGCGGGCGCGGCGCGCGGTCTCGGGCGGGCCTTCAAGACGCGCGCGACGGGAGGCGGGTCTGACGCGAACGTCTACGCGACGCGTGGCATCGAGGTCGCCAACCTCGGCTGCGGCATGCGGGACATCCACACCGTGAACGAGTGGGTCGACCTCAAGGACCTCCACACCACTGCCTCCATCGTGCTGGAGACGGTGCGCCTGAACGCCGTCTCGCCATAGAAAAGGTCGGCGACCTCCTCCTCGAGCACGCGACGCCCGCCGGGCCGCCGCGCCCGTGTCCCTTGCTCCTCGTCCACGGCATGCACGGGGGCAGCTGGTATCTACGCTCGTGGCTCTACGCGGCAGCGCACGCGGGCTGGGACGCCTGGGCGGTGAACCTCCGCGGTCATCACGGCAGCCGGCCGGTCCCGGATCTCGGCCGCGTCTCAGTACTCGACTACGTTGAAGACGTCCACGACTGCCTGCGGACGCTGCGCGAGGCCGTCGTCATCGGCCACTCCATGGGCGGCCTCGTGGCACAGAAGGCCGCGGAGGGCGGCAGGGTGCGCGCCGCGGTGTTCGCGACGAGCGCCGCGCCCAAGGGCATCCGCATCGTGACGTGGCCTCTCCTCTGGCGCATGCCGCGCTACGCCGTGTCCATCCTCACGAGCCGGCCCTTCACGATCGGCCCGGACGACGCCGCCGCGCTCCTCGGCAACCGCATGACGCCGGAGCAGCAGGCGTGGGCATACCCGCAGCTGGTGCCCGAGTCGGGTCGCGCCGCGCGCGAGATGGCGCTGGGCGGCGTCGCGGTGGACCCGGCCGGCATCCGCTGCCCCACGCTTGTGCTGGGCGCGGAGCATGACCGCATCACGCCGGCGTCCGTCGAGCGGAAGATCGCCGCGCGCTACGGGTCGGAGTACATCGAGGCGGCCGGACACGCCCACATGCTGATGCTGGAGGAAGGCTGGGAGCGGCCGTTCGGCGAGGTCCTGTCATGGCTCGCCCGCGTCGCCTGAGACGGCGTCATCCAGCCTCCGGCCCCGTCGCGCTTGCGGGTCGGGTCGCCCTCGTTACCGGCGCGGCGCGCGGCATCGGGCGCGCCATCGCGCTGGCGCTGGCGCGAGAGGGCGCCGACGTCGCCTGCGCGGATCTCCTGCCGGCGGAGGACACGGCCCGGGCCGTCCGCGCCCTCGGCCGCCGCGCCGTCGCGCTGAGAGTGGACATCGGCCGGGCGGCCCACGCGCGGCGCATGATCGCCGACACGGCGCGCCGCCTTGGCGGCATCGACATCCTCGTCAACAACGCCGGCATCGCCCACCGCGATTCTCTCGAGGGCACGAGCGAGAAGACCTGGGACCGTGTGGTTGGGGTGGTGCTGAAGGGAACCTTCCTCTGCTGCCAGGCCGCCGTGCCCGCGATGCGCCGCCGGGGCGGGGGCAAGATCGTCAACATCTCGTCGCTTTCCGGCGTCATAGGGGGTGTGCTATCGAAGGATCCGCGCGCGGGCTCCCGGGGTCGCGGTAGAACCGGGCCGGCCTATGCCGCCGCCAAGGGTGGGGTGATCGCGCTGACCAAATGGCTCGCCAAGGACCTCGGCGCCGACGGGATCTACGTGAACGCGGTCGCCCCCGCCGGAGTGGAATCGGCGATGACCAAGGGCTTCAAGTACAAGGTCGGACACTTTCCCATCGCCCGCATGGGACAGCCCGAGGACGTCGCCGAAGCCGTCGTGTACCTCGCCTCGGACGCCTCCAACTACGTCACCGGCCAGGTGCTGATCCTGGACGGCGGCGGCCTAACGTAGCAGCGCTCGCCTAGGGCTGCACGGCATCCATCGCGCTGATCGAGGCCATGATCCGCTGAGATCCTGCGAAAGTGGGGTTAGATGCCTTGAGAGCAGAACCCAAGAGAGAGTAGAGTATAGGCGCCATGGATCAACCCATCGTTACATCGTCGCCGGACATCCTGAGCGGCACACCCGTCTTCGCCGGGACGCGCGTGCCCGTTCAGGCGCTGATTGACTATCTAGAGGGCGGTGAGACGATCGACGACTTCTTGGCGGGATTTCCGACCGTCAAGCGAGAACAGGTCGTGGCGTTCCTGGCGGAGGCCACGGCACGAATGGTTGCCAAGGCGTCGTGAGGGTGCTTCTCGACGAGTGCGTCGACCGACGCCTCGCGGGGGACATCCCGCAGTTGCTCGCCGCCCTGCCTGTGGCGAAGCGTGGCGCGGTCACATGGATCGGCGGAGCTGGATGAGCGAGGCCGCGTGGAGGAGCCACGCCAGCGGCACGAGGAAGCCGGGCAGGAGAATGTAGGGCCAGTAGGCGATGAAGGTCACCGGCGGGTCGGTGACGAAGACGCGGAGCGGGGACGGCGTGGAGAGCTGGGCGTGGACCACGACGTTGAGCAGGATGAGGATCCCCGCTACGTTCCACCAGAGCGCTACTCGCGGCGACCATGTGTTGCGCACGAAGCAGAGATAGCCGACGGGGATCGCCGTCAGCCCCACCAGGATGTCCGCGTTGCGCCCCTCGAAGGTCATGATTGCGGGCACGCGATGCTGGAGGAAGAGCAGCCAGAGGATCAGCTCCATCACGACCCTGAAGGATTGCGCGTAGATCGGCCACTGGGGCGGCGTGCGGGACAGGAGGTCGCGCGCTCCCGCCGAGCGGAGGAGAACGAAGCCCGCCAGCAGCGGCAGGAGCAGCGCCGGGAGGATGCGGGGCGGCAGGCTGCGGAAGTCGGCGAAGTAGCCCCCGAGGCTCAAGTAGCCGAGCAGAGCGACCCACGCCGTGATGACGAGCATGGCGCGGGCTGGGTGGCGCGCCGGGGTGAGCCAGCAGGAGAGCGCGCCGAAGAGCAGGGCGACCTGCGCCAGAAAGAGAAGATCGGTGAAGCGCTCCACTTCTATGTGGCCTTCGCGCCGATGTCGGCGGCCGCGGACTCTCCCGCCGCCTTGCCGAAGACCGAGCCCGCCATGAGCCCGGCCCCGCCCGGGTAGTTGTGGTAGAAGAGCCCGCCCACCAGCTCGCCCGCGGCGTAGAGCCCGCGGATCGGCCGGTCCTCGATATCCTGCACCTGCCCGCGGAGATCCACGCGCAGCCCGCCGAAGGTGAAGGTGATCCCGCACGTGACGCTGTAGCCGACGTAGGGGGGCGTGTCGAGCTTCTGCGCCCAGTTGCTCTTGGGCGGGGAGATGCCGCGCGTTCCCTTGCCGTCGAGGACGGCGGGATTGAACGGCTTGTCTTCCACCGCGGCGTTGAACTCGGTGACCGTGCGGGCGAGCGCCTGCGCGTCTATCTCGAGCTTCCGGGCCAGCTCTTCGATCGTCGGCGCTTCGGCCTTGGTCATCTCGCGGATCCGGTATTCTTCGCGCAGGATGGGTACGGTCTTCTGGTCGAAGATCTGGAAGGCCGTCTGCTGGGGCTCCCTGATCACCGCCTGGCCGTACTTGACGTAGGTGAAGTTGCGGAAGTCCGCCCCTTCGTCCACGAAGCGCCGGCCGAGCGTGTTGACCATGATGCCCAGCGGGTAGGAGTGCTTCTGGAAAAGATCTCCGACCTTGCGGTCGCCGAAGGCCGGCGCATTGAGGTCCCACTGGACGGCGTGGCAGGAGGACCAATGCCCATAGGCCTGTGCGCCGATGTCGAGCGCCATCCTGATGCCCTCGCCCGTGTTGTGACGCGTGCCGCGCACGCGGGCCAGGTCCCAGTTGGGACCGAGGTAGCGCGTTCGCCACTCGGGATTGGCCTCGAAGCCGCCGCAGCCGAGGATGACGGCCCGCGCGGGGATCTCGGTGATGCCCTTGGGCGAGCGGACGACCACGCCGGTGACGGCGCCCGTCGAGTCAGTCAGGAGGCTCCGCACCCCGTGCTCGTAGCGCACGTCGATGCCGACCTTGGCGGCCCGCTCGAGGAGCATCTCCACGAGGCCGGCGCCGCCGCCCACCGCCTCCACGTTGAGCCCGCCCCAGAAGTGGTGCTTGCCCTCAACCTGGTAGGACTGCCGCGCGAACATGAGGATCCAGCGTATGCCCTGGCCGCGCATCCAGACGATGGTCGGGCGCGAGCGCTGGACCATGAACTCCGCCATGTCGATGTCCGAGCGCCCTTCGGTCACACGCATGAGGTCGTCGTAAAACTGGTTCTCCGCGTAGGGCGGTACCACGATGGCGCGCGCCTCTTCCTCTGAAATATCCGGCAGGACGTCCTTTCTCAGATCTTCGAGGCCCTGGTGGGCGAAGCGGAAGCCGCCGGCTGTGAAGAAGGAGTTGCCGCCCCGCTGGGACTCGGGCGCCTTCTCGAGCACGAGCACCGAAGCGCCGGCTTCGCGCGCCGCCAGCGCCGCGCAGAGCGCGGCATTGCCGGTTCCGGCGACCACGACATCATGGGTCATGTCTCTGGCTCCTTCAGACGAGTCGTGTAAACATCGCGAGGCCGAGGGCGATGCGGTACCAACCGAAGACCGCGAAGCTGTGGGTCTGGATCCACCGTAACAGCCAGCGCACGACGAGGAAGGCGGTGACGGCCGACACGAGGGTGCCGAGCGCCAGGAGGCCCCAGTCGGTGGCCGCCGCGCCTGGGTGTCTCAGCGCCTGGTAGGTCTCGAGGCCGCCGGCGGCCAGCAGGGTGGGGACGCCGACCAGGAAGGAGAATTCCGTCGCGGCCGGGCGGCTCAGGCCCAGCGCCAGCGCGATCAGGATCGTGGCGGCGGAGCGGGACGTGCCCGGGAAGACGGCCGCCAGGAGTTGGGCGAGCCCCACCGCCACTGCCATCAGCCACGTGACGTCCGAGCGGAGCTGCCGGCCGCGCATCGCCCGCTCGATTAGCAGAATGACGATACCGCCGACGAGGGTCGCCCAGGCGATGGGAGCGGTCTCCTTGGGGAGCCTGAAGCCCAGCTTCTTGACGACGAGCCCGCCGATGCCCGTGATGACGAAGGCGAGGACCAGCTTGAGCAGGTAGTCTCGCGTGACAGGGTCGTCCAGCCGGAGCAGGAGATCGCGGACGCGGGTCGAGAAGACGAGCAGCACCGCCACGGCGGCGCCGGACTGGATCGTGATGTTGAAGAGATCGGACTGCTGAGGCAGCCAGTGGGAGTTCTCCACCAGCAGCAGGTGACCCGTCGACGAGATGGGGAGAAATTCGGTGATGCCCTCGATGACGCCCAGGATGATGACTGCAAACCAGTCGGGCACGGGGGTCAGCCGACGATCTCTTCACCGCCGTCCACGCCGATCACGTTGCCGGTCATCCAGTAGATGTCGGGGTGGGAGAGGACGACAATCGCCTTGGCGACGTCTTCCACGGTGGTCATGCGGCGGTGCGGGTTGCGCTCGGCCGCCTGCTTGGCGAACTCCTCGTAGTTGGGGATCTTCTGTGCGGCTGGCGTGGCCGTGACGCCGGCGCGGATGGAATTGGCCGCGATGCCTCTTCCGGCGAGCTCGGCGGCGAGCTGCCTGATGTTGGCTTCGAGCGCGGCCTTCGCCGCCGACACCGGCCCGTAGAAGGGGAGGACCCGCGCGCCGCCCGCTGAGGTCATCGCGTAGATCCTGCCGCCCCGGCCCATGAGGCCGCGGCCCACCAGCTCCTGGGCCCAGTAGATCAGGCTGTGGGCCATGACGTCGAGGGTCATGTCCATCTGCGCCTTGGTGACGGCCTCTTTCATGGGGTCCGCGATGAAGAGCTTGAGTGTGCCGAAGGCCAGCGAGTGGAGCATCACGCGGACCTGCCCGAGCTCGTCGCGCTCGCGCAGGATGCGCTCCATCTCCGAGGCGACCTCGGCGCGCTTCTCTTCGTCGGCCGCGTTGATGTTGTAGAAGTGCGCTTCGCGGCCGAGGGTCTTGATGTCGGCCGCGAGGCGTTCGGCGTTGGGCAGGGTGGACTTGCGATCGAGGTGCACGCCGAAGATGTTGAGGCCGGCCCGGGCCAGGGCCAGGCTCGTCGCCGCGCCGAAGCCCGAAGAGGCGCCCAGCACCAGCGCCCAGCCGTAGAGCCTGATCGGTTCCGCGGTCGCCGTCATCGTGCGGTCTCCTTTTGGGTCTAGGTGCGCGAGCATTCTACCATCTCGGATAAAGGCGGCGGAGGTCCCGTGCTACCATGGGCGGGCGATGGGTCGGACGGCCGGTATCATCCTCATCGGGAACGAGCTTCTTTCCGGCAAGGTGGCGGACGCCAACGCCGTGTACCTCTGCCGCGAGCTCCGCGCGCTCGGCGTCGACGTCCGGCGCATCGTCGTGATCCCCGACGAAGTCGAGCGGATCGCAGCCGAGGTGAGCGAGTTCAGCCGCGGCTTCGACGTGGTCTTCACCTCGGGCGGTGTGGGGCCGACCCACGACGACGTCACCATCGAGGGCGTGGCGCGCGCCTTCGGGGTGCCCGTGGTCCGCGACCCGGGCATGGAGGCGGCGCTCGAAGGCTTCTACGGCGGCCACCTCAACCCCGCGCGGATGAGGATGGCGGAGATCCCCGAGGGGGCCCATCCCATGACAGCGGACGGCCTCGTCTTTCCCGCTGTGGTCATGAAGAACGTGTACGTGCTCCCCGGCGTGCCCGAGCTCTTCAGGAAAAAGTTCGACGGGCTCAAGGAGCGCTTCCGCGACGTGCCCTTCCACCTGGCGAGCGTCTTCGTCAGCGTGGGCGAGGGCTCGCTGGCCGAGCACCTGAACGGTCTCCTCGAGCGCCACCCCGCGCTCCTGCTGGGGTCCTATCCCGAATTCTCCAACCCCGAGTACAGAGTCAAGGTCACGCTCGAGTCCAAAGACCGCGCGTACATGGAGCGGGCCCTCGACGATCTTCTCGGCCGGTTGCCACTCTCCGCCGTCGTCCGGGTACAGCGGTAGCAGGCGGCTGAGAAGGGTCCAGATGCGAGGCGGCGCCCCGCTGTTCGAGATGAGCGACGGCCTATGCCGTCGCGAGACGAGGGCTGAGTTAATTCCGCACGCGAGGCGTATGAATTATCATCTCAGCCCTCGCCTCGGGGCTCCGCCCCTCAGCTCGAACGGCCACGAGCGTGCGGCCGAGGGCGCCAACGAAGCAGATGGGCCCTTATCGGCCGCCTGCGGTGCTATCCTGTCCGTATGGCGACAGATTCGGTCGGGCTCGAGGCGGCATACCGGAACGCGGCGATCATCTGCGGTGCCATGGCGGCAAGCACCGTGCTCTACGCCCTTGTCGTAACGGCGATCAGCGTCTCCCAGGCTCCGTTCGAGGGCTTTGCCCCTTCCGCCCAGCCCTCGATCCTCCGGACCGCGCTGTGGACGATGGCGCTGGTCGAGGCGGGGCTGATCGGGCTCGTGCGACGGGCTCTCCTGGCCCGGTCGCGGTCCGAGGGCGCCGCGGCGCAGGCGCGCCGGCTCATCATGACCTCCGTGGTCACCGCTGCCTTCGCCGAGGTGCCGGCGATTCTCGGCCTCGTGCTCTTCATGTTGTGGGGCCTCATCGGAGACTTCTACGCTCTCTTCGCGCTCTCGCTGGCGCTGCAGGCCGTCTACTTTCCGAGGCTCGACGGCTGGCGCGAGTGGGCCACGGAGCCCGCGTCCGGGTCCTGAGGCGCGCGCGATGACCGCATCGCCCTATCAGCTCAAGTCGGACCCGTATTCGAGCCATGCCGTCATTCTCTCGCGGTTGGGTCCGGGACGGGGACGGAGGGCGCTCGACGTCGGGGCGGCCGACGGCTTTCTCTCCGAGCTCCTCACGCGTCAGGGCTGGCAGGTCAGCGCTCTCGAGCGCGACCCAGCCCAGGCCGCGAAGGCGCGCGGGAGATGCCACGAGGTGATCGTCGCCGACCTCGACCAGGCGGCGCCGCGGCTCCAGGGCACCTTCGACGCGATCGTCTACGGGGACGTACTGGAGCATCTGAGCGATCCGCTGCCCGTCCTGGTGGCGCTGAACCGGACGCTTGCGGCCGACGGGCGGGTCATCGTGTCGGTGCCCAACGTGGCGCACCTCTGGGTCAGGTTGTCGCTGCTGCTCGGGCGCTGGGACTACGCGGACCGCGGCATCCTCGACCGCACGCACCTGCACTTCTTCACCCGGCGGAGCTTCGCGGCGTTTCTCCGCGACGCCGGACTCGGCGTGGAGGAGATGGTCGCCACGCCCGTGCCCCTGCCGCTCGTCGTCCCGGCGCGGTTCCACGGCCCGGTCCTCGACGCCGTGCACGCGCTCTCCGCCGGCGCCGCGCGCGCGTGGAAGGGCGGGCTCGCCTACCAGCTCGTCGCCGTGTGCCGGCGGGCCTCGCCGGAAGCGCGATGACGACGCAGCCGAAGGTGGTGGTGGTCATGCCTGCGTACAACGCGGGGCGCACGCTCAAGCTGACCTACGAGGAGCTGCCCAAGGAGTCGGTCAACCTGGTCATCCTGGTGGACGACGGCTCCAAGGACGAGACGCTCGAGATCGCGCGTGAGCTGGGGCTCGAGATCTTCGTCCACGACAGGAACTACGGCTACGGCGCCAACCAGAAGACCTGCTACACGGAGGCGCTCAAGGCCGGGGCGGACATCGTCGTCATGGTCCACCCCGACTACCAGTACGACCCGACGCTCGTGCCCAAGATGATCGAGCCCATCGTGAAGGGCGACGCCGACCTCGTGCTGGGCTCGCGGCTCAAGGGCGGGG
Source organism: Candidatus Rokuibacteriota bacterium (assembly GCA_030647435.1). Lineage (NCBI taxonomy): Bacteria > Candidatus Rokuibacteriota > Candidatus Rokuibacteriota bacterium. Next base: position 10,256 of record JAUSJX010000147.1, on the reverse strand, counting down.
GCTCGGCCATCGCGCAGGGGATGCCCTGGTGGAAGTACATCTCGAACCGCTTTCTCACGGAAGTCGAAAACGTCTCCTTCGGACTGGCGCTGTCCGAGTACCACACCGGCTACCGGGCGTTCAGCCGCGAGGTGCTCGAGGCCGTGAATTTCCGGATGAACTCGGACGGGTTCGTCTTCGACCAGGAGATCATCGCCCAGTGCGTGGCGGCGCGCTTCCGCATCGCGGAGATCGCCGTGCCCGTGCGCTACTTCCCGGAAGCGTCGTCCGCCGGCTTCCTCGCCTCGTGCGGCTACGGGCTCAAGATCCTCTGGGTCGTGACGCGCTACCTGCTGGACCGCTTCGGGCTCAAGCGCTCGCGGCGGCTGCAGACCCTGCGCGGGCGGTACAGCCGCCTCGGTCCGGGGGCCGGGGCGTCGTCGGGAAGTTGAGACTGATCCGTATCCTCGACGCGGCCGCCGTCCTCTGCGGCTTGGCCGTGCTGTCCTCGCTCGTCTACTGGTGGTGGCGCCCCGAGGAGCTCTTCCTCGTGTTGCTGGGCGTGCTCGCCGTCAGGTTCGTCGTTGGGCCGGTTCCGGTGCTGTCCCTCCGGCCTCGCCGGGTTGTCGTCACCGGCATCGTCCTCTACGCGGTTCTCTACTCCTTCATCACCGTCACCCGGCACCTGACGTTCCGGACTCATGCGCTCGACCTCGGCTACTACGTCCAGCTGACCTGGAACCTCGCCCGCGGCGCCGGCCCCTACGTCAGCCTGCCCGAGATGCACGCGTGGGGCGATCACTTTTCGCCGATCCTGTACCTCCTGGTGCCGCTCTTCCGCGTGGCGCCCGGGGCGGTCGTGCTCCTGGTGTTCCAGTCGGCGGCGCTGGCGCTTGGGGCGCTCGCCGTGTTTGGGATCGCGGCACGTCGGCTGGGTGACGAGCGGCCGGCGGCGGTGTTTGCGATTCTCTATCTGCTGAACCCCTCGCTCCAGGGCATCAACGTGCGCGACTTCCACGCCGCCGCACTCGCCATCCCGCTGCTCTTGGCGGCCATCTACTTCGCCGAGGCCGAGCGGCCGTGGCTGTTCGCGGGTTCCGTGCTCCTCACGCTGGCGACCCGCGAGGATGCGGCGATTCCCGTGGTGGGCCTGGGGATCTGGCTCGCGCTGTCGAAGCGCCGCCGGCTCTGGGGCGCCGCCACCGCCGCCTGCGCTTTCGCGCTCCTGCTGGTGGACACGCGGTGGCTCATGCCGCACTTCCGCGGGGCGCCGTACCCTCATCTTGGACGCTACGCGCATCTGGGGCGCTCGGTACCCGAGATCGTGACAGCGCTGCTGCTGCATCCTTTCCGCGCGCTGGCGGGGCTCGTGACCGGAAAGCGTCTCGTCTATCTCGGGGCGCTCTTTGCTCCGCTGGCCTTTCTGCCTCTGCTGGCGCCCGGTGTGCTCCTCGGGCTGGCTCCCTCGCTCTTCGAGAACCTCCTGGGGCAGGACCCGATCCTCTTCGACCATCGCACCCAGTACCAGTCCTTCCTGCTGCCGTTCCTCTTCGCGGCGGCCATAGCCGGCTACGACCGCGTGGCGTTGAGACGGCCGGGGCCGTGGCCGAAGGGGGTGCTGGTCGTCGCCCTGATGGCGAGCCTCGTGCTGTCCTCGAGGACGGTGAACAACTTTTCTGTTGATCGTTTCTGGCCGAAGCCCGAGCACCGTCAGGCCCGGGAAGTGATCGCGCAGGTGCCGTCTGGCGCCGCGGTGTCGGCCCAGGACCGCTATGTCGCCCACCTGTCGCTGAGGCCGCTCGTCTTCGTGTTCCCGGAGGAGATTGAGAAGGCCGATCATCTTCTCCTGAACGTGTCGAGCTATCCATGGCGGGCCAATCCCGGCGTGACCATGAAGCGGGACGGGGACACGGTGACGATCACGAACGGCGCGGGAGGAGCCGCATACCGCTATAGCGTGGCCGCCGAGAAGGGGCCGCACCTGCTCCTTCGCCGACGCTAGGCGGCGGCGCCCGCGCCGGAGTCTTCGAGCGCGAACCGCAGCTCGCGGTTGTCCTTGAATATGGCCGCCCAGGATTGGCGCACGGTGTCCCAGCCGCTGAGCAGGCCCCACCCCGGGTGGACGCAGCGGACGTAGTCGGCGTGCAGCCACACCGCCTCCATCGCGTCGAGGTCCCGGCTCTCGATGGCGCGGTAGAAGCGCGCGTTCGTCTCCTCGATCTCGGTCGTTTCTTCTTCATGTGTCAGCTCGGGCATCGCACCACCAGCGAGGACCCGTTCGCCTCCACGGGCAGGCGGTCGAGCCTCGCGCCGGGGCAGGGACCCTCGACGCAGAGCCCTGTGTGGTGCTCGAAGATGGCGCCGTGTGTCGAGCAGATCAGGTGGCGACCGTCCTCGGTGAGGAACTCGTTGGGCCAGAGGTCGAGCGGCGTGCCGGCGTGGGGACAGCGGTTGACGTAGGCGTGGTAGACGCCGCCGGTATTAATGATGAAGGCCTCGACGGGCTTGCCGCGCCGGAACAGGCGAAACTTCGCCGTCTGCCCGGGGGCGAGAGTGTCGGCGGCGCAGCTCCAGGCGCTGGGCTCCTCGGCGGCGGGCTCCACGGGTCGGTTCTACCAGAACAGTCGAGGCTCTTCAACGCGCGGCCCCGTTCCGGTACTGGGCCAAGTTGCGAGCCAGACCAACTCAGCTCTCGCCTCGGGGCTACGCCCCTCAGCTCGAACGGCCACGCCCGAGGGAGCCAGTGACGCGAGACGTACGTGGGTGTACGTTGAGCGTCGCTGGCGACCGAGAACGTGGAATTTCGAGCTGAGCGGCCCCGCCGCGAGGCGAGGGCTGAGTAAATGTGGCGAAGCAAATTGGCCCAGTACCCGCGTTCCCGGCCGCCGCCGGCATGGTACGATTGTCGGCCTATGCTCGCCGTAGACGCAAAAGATCTTACGAAGACGTTCCGCAGCGGCTGGTTCGGGCGCCGGCGCAAGGAAGCGCTCCGTGGCGCGAGCCTCCAGGTGCCGAGCGGGGCGATCTTCGGCCTGCTCGGGCCGAACGGCGCGGGCAAGACGACGCTGCTCTCCATCCTGGCGACCCTGCTCCTGCCGGACTCGGGCTCGGCGACCATACTCGGCCATGACGTGGTCCGCGAGGCGGGCGCCATACGCCGGCGGCTGAACATGGCGAGCGGCAACGCCTCCTTCGTGTGGAGCCTGCGTCCGGGCGAGGTCCTGAGCTTCTACGGCGGCCTCTACGGTCTCTCGGGCCGCCGGCTGCGAATGAAGGTCGAGCAGCTCATCGAGCAGTGCGAGCTGGGACCGTATGCGAAGACCGAGTACAACGCGCTCTCGACCGGGCTCAAGCAGCGGCTGGCGATGGCCAAGGCGCTGCTCAACGATCCGGAGGTGCTGTTCCTCGACGAGCCGACACTGGGCCTCGACCCGGACGTCTCGATCCGCCTGCGCGCCCAGATCGCCGCGCTCCGGCGCGAGCGGGGCACGACGATCATCCTGACGACGCACTACATGCGGGAGGCCGAAGAGCTTTGCGACGAGATCGCCTTCATCAAGGCCGGGCGCATCCTGGCGCAAGGCACGGCGGACGAGCTCAAGCGCCAGATTCGCATCGGCGACGTCATCTCGCTGCGGCTCGATCCCGCGGCGCCGCGCGGGCTGGGCGACCTGCCGGGCATTCTCCAAGTGCATCCGCGCGGCGAGCACATCGACTGCACGGTGGACGCCGTGGACAAGCGGCTGCCCGAAATCCTCCGCTGGCTCCACGAGCAGGGGGTGCTGGTCCGCGACTGCCAGGTGCACGAGCCCGAGCTCGAGGAGGTCTTCGTTGAGCTCGCCCGCTGACGTGGTGGTGAGGGAGCGCGTGCCGGAGACCTGGTTCGTCGAGGTGGTGCGGACCTGGGCCTTCGCGCACCGCAACGTCATCATGGCCAGGCGGAACGTGTTCTTCGTCTTCGAGCTGACGTTCTGGCCGGGCGTGGCGATGGTCTCCCATGGGTTCCTGACGCGCTTCCTGGCGCTCGACGGGAAGATGACCGCCTTCATTCTCGTCGGCACGGTGGCGCTCTCGACCGTGCAGGTCTGCCAGCTCGACGTCGCCTACGCGGTCCTCTTCGACATCTGGTCCAAGTCCATGAAGCACCAGTTCCTCGCGCCCATCGGCATCCGCCACATGGCGGTGGGGTCGTGGCTGGTGGGCGTGGCGCGAGGCGTGACGGTCTTCGCGTTGATGGCCATGATCGGCTCGTGGGCCTTCGGCTTCGACTTCGTGGGCGCCGGGCCCGGCTCGCTCGCGCTCTTCCTCCTGGGCTGCTGTCTCTGCTCGCTGATCATCGGACTCTTCGTCTGCAGCCTGGTCCTGCTCTTCGGGACGCGCGCCGAGACCTCGGCCTGGGCGGCGGTGAACTTCACGGTCATGTTCTCGGGCATCTACTACCCGGTCTCCGTGCTGCCCGGCTGGGCGCAGGCTGTCGCCGCGGGCATACCGCTGACCTATTTCCTCGATGCCTTCCGCCAGGGCTACGGCTTCGAGGCGCAGTTCAGCCATGCCTGGCTCAAGGGCTTTGTGCTGACCGGCTTCTACGTCGTGCTCGCGCACTGGGCGCTGGCCTCGGCCATCACCCGCGCGCGGCGCACCGGGCTTCTCCTCAAACTTTCGGAGTGACACCATGACCGAACCCGCGCAGGCCATACGGCTGGAAATCCCGCGCCCGGCACCTGAAGTCGTGAAGGGCTTCCAGGGGCTGGCGACGACGGCGATCTCGGACATCATCGATCTCGGGTGCGTGATGCGCTACGCCATACATCCGCTCTGGCCCGACATGCCGCGTATCGCGGGGCCGGCCTTCACGGTGCGGACGGCGCACCACGACAACCTCATGCTCCACGCGGCCATCTACCGGGCCGAGCCTGGCGACGTGATCGTGGTGGAGGCGGGGGATGATTCGCTGGCGGTGGCCGGCGGGAACGTCTGCGCCATTGCCCAAAAGCACGGCATTGCCGGCTTCATCGTGGACGGCGTCATCCGCGACATCGGGGAAAGCCGCGCCAACGGCTTCCCGCTCTTCGCCCGCGGGCGCTCGCCCATTCCGGCCGCGAAGGAAGGGCCCGGCGAGATCAACCACCCGATCCGCTGCGGCGGGGTCGTGGTCCATCCGGGCGACATCGTCGTCGCCGACGATGAAGGCATCGTCGTGGTGCCGCTCGCCAGGGCGCCGGAGGTGCTGAAGAAGGCGCAGGCCAAGGCCGAGGCCGACGCCAAGCTGAGCCTCGATGCCTGGGAGAAGAACCACCGCGCCAAGGTGGATGCCACCCTCAAGGCCAAGGGGTATCTCGGCTAGATGGACTCGAGCCTGGGCGCGATCGCGCTGGGCTTCGTCTTCGGGCTTCAGCACGCAACCGACGCCGACCACGTCGTGGCGGTGGCGAGCATCGTGAGCCGGACGGGCCGCTTCGCCTCGGGCGCGCTCGTCGGCGCGTTCTGGGGGCTCGGCCACACGGTCACCATCGCCGCGGCCGGGATGGCCATCGTGCTCTTCAACGTGACGGTGACCCCGAGGGCCGGGCTGTCGATGGAGCTCGCCGTGGCCTTCATGCTGATGGCGCTGGGCGTGGCCCGAATCATGAGGCTGATGCGCGACCGGGACGAGAGGCCGGGGCAGTCGGCGGACGGGCACGGGCACGACGCGCCTGGGTTCTGGCTGGTGCTCCGGACCTTGGGGCCGGCGCAGGCGGCCCGCTCGACTCTCACGGGCCTCGTCCACGGCCTCGCGGGGAGCGCGGCCGTCGCGCTGCTGGTGCTCTCGACAGTGCGGAGCCCGTATGCGGCGGTGGTGTACCTGCTCGTCTTCGGGCTGGGGACCATCGCCGGGATGACGGCGATCACGGCGCTCCTCTCGGTGCCGTTCACGGCGCGCCTGCCCATCCTGTTTCGCTTCCGCCGTGCGCTCGCCTTGGGGACCGGCCTGCTCTCGCTCGGTTTCGGGCTCTACCTCGCGGTCCACATCGGCTTCGTGGACGGGCTCCTGCTCGGCCGCTAGCAGGCCGGCGAGAAGGGTCCAGATGCGAGGCGGCGCCCGAAGGGCCGCACGCGAGGCGTACTCCTGTACGTTGAGCGTGCGGCCGAGGGCGCCAACGAAGCAGATGGGCCCTTATCGGCGGCCTGCGGGCGGCGGGCGTCAGGCCAGCGCTTCCATGAAGCCCGCGATGGCGTCCACGTGGACGCCGGTGACGGCGATCTCCGGCGTGTAGACGACCTCGTCGGCCCCCCAGACGACGGTGCCTCTCACATCCTTGGTGACACCCGCGACGCTCGCGAGCAGCCGCGTGATGTTGTCGTTGATGCGCACGGTGTTGGCCTTGAGCGGCGCTCTTAGCCGGCCGTCGCGGATGATGAAGGAGTCGCCCACCACGGTGCACGTGAAGTCGCCCGCGCGGAGCCCGTTGATGGGGTACGTGTACCAGATGCGGCCTACGTAGAGGCCGTGGCGCACGCCGCGGATCAGCTCTTCGATCGAGACCGGCTCGGCGCCTTCGACGACGATGTTGGAGGCGGCGGTCTCGGGCTGGGTGTCGAAGGCGCGCCCGCCGCTTCCGGAGAAGCGGAACCCGTTGCGGGCCACGAGCGCCGGCGCCGCGGCGGCTGCCTCCACGCCGAGCTTCTCCTTGATCGCGGGGTCGTGGAGCAGGCGCTGGGCCGCGTACCAGCTGGTGAGCGCGCCCGTGAGGACGCCGTCCTTGATCAGGTCCGTGCGCCCCGTCGGAAGCCCCTCGCAGGTGATGCCCTTGGAGCCCAGGAGCCCTGGGGCCGCGCCGTGGTCGTAGACGCTCAGGCGCGGGGAGGCGACCGGCTTGCCGAGCTTGCCGAGGAACGGCGTGCTCGACGAGTAGAACGCGCCCGCGTCGCACGAGGGGATGACGAGGTTGTTCATGAGATCGGCCACGGGCTGCCGGCCGAAGACGACCGTGTAGTCGCCCGACGGCACGCGCTCCCCGCCGATGGCTTCGATCGCCCGCTGCGCGGCATCGGCGCCTGATTCTTCCGTGAGATGCGCGAGGCGCGTCGCGGTCGACCACCCGGAGCCCTTGGCGTCCTGCGCTTCGACCATGCCCGTGACGAAGCTGGTGAGCAGCGTCGAGATGTCGGTCTGCGGCTCGGGCAAGGACGTCGAAGCAATGGCGATGGACTCCTGGACGATCGTGACGTCGCCGCCCAGGATGAGCCCGAGAGCCCGCAGCCCCGCCTCGCTGCCGGCAAGCTCGGCGAGCCTCGAGGAAGCCAGGAAGGCGCTCAAGCCGCCTTGCAGCACCTTCCACCCGGCCCCGACCAGCTGCGCGTCGCTGATGACCAGCAGGGCGGGGTCGTGGTAGTCCACGAGCTCGCGCCGCGCCGCTCCCGGCTTCGGGAAGGAGCGGAACTCGGGGTCACGCACAGCCCCCTGGCGCGCCTTGGCAAGGGCGCGAACGACCCCGGCCTGCGAGAGATCGCTGGGCTCCGAGCCGAAGCCGAGCAGGGTCCCCTCGGGGGAGTCGAGGGCGACCTGGATACCTATGCCGTAGGCCTCCGCGCTCTTTGGTTCTTCGACGCCGTTGCAGGGGATATGGGAGGTGTAGTTGAGCCGCGTCAGGAGCGTGCGGTTGTCGGCGGCGAATACCTCGGCCTCCCTCACGCCGGGCTGCGCCTGCACGAAGGCGAGCGCGTCCCGTACCGCGCGGGCGAGTAGGGCGGAGCCTGGCACTACCGCTGCCGGACCGCCGTCACGGCCGTCGGGTACTTCTTCTGATGCCAGCCCGGGATGCCCTCGTCGAGAATCAGCACGTTCCGGTAGCCGGCTGTGTACAGGATCTCGTTGGCCCCCCGGGCCAGCGCGTGTGGGCAGGCTCAGTAGAGGACGATGAAGTCCGTGCGCGAGATCTCGGCGAGGCGCGCGGGCAGCACGCCGAGCGGGATATTGATCGCGCCCTTGATGTGGAGGTCGTCGTACTGGGCTTTCTCGCGGACGTCGATGAACGTGATGCGCCGGCGCTTGTCGACGAGCGACTTGGCCTCGTCCACCGAGACGAACTTCTCGGGGACGTCCGGGTTCCCAGCCGGCGCCGGCGCGGCCCACGCCATGGCGGACGCGAGAAGGAGCATCGTGACGAGACGCTTCATCAGGCCTGCCCTCCTGTGATGACTGCACGGCTCCGCATGGTCGGGCCGCCGTTGCCGAGCCTCTTGGTCTGCATGGGCTGTCCCTTGCCGCAATTGGGAATGGGGTAGAGGCGGAAGTCGCGTCCGACGGCGTCCACCTTCATGAGGTAGTCGCGGCTGTCGGCCATGATGCCGCCATCCCGGTAGAGCCGCCCGAGACGGCCGTTCTCGATCTCGTAGACCTTGCGCGCGGAGATGCGGAAGTTCTCCCGGCTCTCGGCGATCGACGGCGTCTTGTGGCCGACAAGGTAGAAGCCGTGGTCGACCTCGCTGATGATGTCCGCCGGGTCGCTCGCGCCCTCGCCGAAGACGGTCGTCGACATGCGGATCAGCGGAATCAGTGGCGCCTCCGTCGCCTTCCAGTGCCCGTTGGGCTCGCCGCCGAAGATGGCGGCCGTCTGGCGGCTGTTCATGAAGCCCCGGAAGATGCCCCCGTCGATGTGGGTCACGCGCTTGGCCGGCGTCCCCTCGTGGTCGTACTTGTAGTGGCCGTAGCCCGGCAGGGCGGGGTCCGAGTACGCGGTGACGAGCGGCGAGGCGACCCGCTTGCCGACCTGGGTGTCGTCGAGCCCGCGCAGCAGCCACGAGCGGCCGGCGTAGGCGGTTTCCATCTTGAGGCCCCGGTCCAGCTCGACGGGATGGCCGATGATCTCGTGGGACACGAGGGTGTTGTAGTGCGGGTCGGTGACCACGGTGACCTCGGCGTCGAGGGACGGCAGGGCCGGCGCCTGGCAGAGCTCGATCGCCTCGCGCGCGATGGCGAGGGCGAAGTCGGAAAAGGGCGGGAAGGACATCAGCGGGTCGTCCACGCCGCGGAGCAGGATCTCCCAGCCGCGCTGGTGGCCGAGGACGTCGTAGATCTCCTGGCTGTTGCCGTCTCCGTTGGCGATGACGTAGCACATGCCCTGCGTCAGCGCGATCGCCTGATCGATGAGCGCGCCCTCGGAGGAGGCGAAGAGCTCGCGCGCGAGCTGGGTCATGGCGGAGATGTAGTTGTAGCCGAGCGCCGCATGCGTCGCCTTGACCTGGCGCGAGATCTCCCGGGTGAGCCGGACCATCTCGCCGAGGTCCACGCTCCGCGGATCCGTCTCGTAGACGGCCGGCACCACGTCCTGGCACACGCGAACCGGGTGCAGGCGGGTATCGGCGAGGGACTCGCCGAGCGCGCCGAACTTTTCGCGCGCCTGCGCTTTCCAGTCGGCATTGGCCATGGCCCGGCGGTAGGCGGCGTCGAGCCCCTCGTCGAGGATTCGCTCGAGGTGCGGGATGTCGGCCTCGCCGAGTCCGCGCCCGAAGTAGCCCGGCGCGGCCATGCCGTCGCCCGCCAGCACACGAACACCGAAGCCCAGGGTCGCGTCCTCGCCGGCGCCCTTGGCATCGCCGTTCTCCGCGGACGCGTACTTGCCCTGGATCGCCTCGAGACGGATGTCGGCGTAGCGGAGGTGTGCGCGCGACCGGGCGCGAGAGGTGACCAGGTCGCGCACCATGGGCGCCACCTGCTGGATGAGATCGATGCTGATCGAGGCGGTCATGGGCGGGATCGGGTTCAGAGGGGCTGGAAGGGCTCGACCCAGACCGGCTCGCCCGCGGAGACGTCGCCCCGCTCCTCCTCGATGACGACGAAGCAGTTGGCGGCGGTCATCGAGCTCAGGATACCCGAGCCTTGGGGGCCCGTGGTGCGCACCTCCCAGCGGTCGTGGGCATACGTCAGGATGCCGCGCTTGAACTCGCGCCGGCCGGTCTTCTTTGACATGGGCTCGACCGCGGTGGCGCGGAACGGCTGCACGAAGAGCTCGCGCCGCCCCGCGAGCTTCCACAGCGCGGGGCGGACGAAGAGGTGGAAGGTGAGCATGGAGGCGACGGGATTGCCCGGCAGGCCGAAGAAATGCGCGCGCCCGATGCTCCCGACCGCGAGTGGCCGCCCAGGCTGCATAGCGACCTGCCAGAAGTCGATCCCGCCCGCCTGCTGCCCGCCGATCTCTTGCCCGCCGATCTCTTGCCCGCCGATCTCTTGCCCGCCGATCTCTTGCCCGCCGATCTCTTGCCCGCCGATCTCTTGCCCGCCGATCTCTTGCCCGCCG
>JAUSJX010000146.1 GCA_030647435.1 Candidatus Rokuibacteriota bacterium | reverse complement strand
GTCTTCCGCGAGCTGGCCATCACCTACCTCGGCCGCACCGATCTCTCCCATGTCGCCGAGGAGGACCTCCGCGGCGACACGCTCGGCGCCAAGATCGGCCCCAAGATCGTCCCAGATACGGCCGGCCAGCGCGGCATTCCGCGCGTCGAGCCGCCCGCGCCGGCCTTCGAGCCGCCCGCGGGCCCGCCCGTCACCGCGCGCGCCGCGAGCCCTGTCAGCGGCGGCAGCGGCGGGCTGGCGCAGGCCAAGGCGCTCTCGGCCGCCGAGATCGCGCGCCTCAAGGGCTACGAGGGCGATCCGTGCGGCGACTGCGGCCAGTTCACCATGGTGCGCAACGGCACGTGTCTCAAGTGCATCACCTGCGGGACGACGACCGGCTGCTCATAAGCGGCCTGACCATCACCAGGCCCCCCTCATCCTGACCCTCTCCCCCGCGACGGGGGAGAGGGTTTCTGCTCTCTGCCCCCTCTCCCCTCTGGGGAGAGGGCCGGGGTGAGGGGGCGTAGTAGACTTCCCGCATGACCCCCACCCGCTGGCCGCAGGCGCGCGCCCTCCGCGGCATGGTCGCATCGCCCCACGCGCTGGCCTCCGCCTCGGGCGTGGCGGCCCTTCGCGGGGGCGGCAATGCGCTCGACGCCGCCATCGCCGCCGCGGCGACGATCGCCGTCGTCTACCCGCACATGAACGGCGTGGGCGGCGACAACTTCTGGCTGATCTACGACGCGACCTCGTCGCGGTTCACCGCCCTCTGCGGTGCCGGGCGCTCGGCGCGCGCCGCCTCGATCGAGTGGTACGCGGCGCGCGGGATCCGTGAGGCCATCCCGGCCCGCGGCGGGCCGGCCGCGCTGACGGTGCCGGGCGTGGTGGACGGCTGGTGGCAGGCGCACCAGTACAGCTCGCGGAGCATGGGCTCGGCGCTCCAGTGGAAGGACCTCCTGGCCGACGCCATCGCTTATGCGCGCGGGGGCTTTTCCGCCTCCGACGGCCAGCGGGTGCCGGCGCCGCGCGAGCCCGATCTCTTCGGCCCCACGGCGATCGCGGAGATCAAGCGTGATCTCTGGCCGCTCTATCACCCCGACGCACTGAGCCGGGGCCCGCTCGTCCAGCGGGACCTCGCGCTCACCCTCGAGGCGGTGCGCGACGGCGGGCCTGACGCGTTCTACGGCGGCGACATCGCCAAGCGCATCGTGGCGGCGGCCGCCGCGGCGGGCAGCCCGCTGGCCCTCGAGGACTTCGCGGAGCACACGAGCGACTGGATGGAGCCGCTCCGCGTGGCTTACCGGAAGGGAGAGGCCGCGAGCTTCCCGCCGCCCGCCCAGGGCATGTCGGCGCTCATGATCTTAGGACTTGCCGACGGCTTCGACGTGAGCGCGCTCGGCGAGGCGGACTACGTCCATCTCCTGGTCGAGGCGACCAAGCTCGCCTTCGAGGACCGCGACCGCTATCTGACCGATCCGGCGTCGATGGAGAAGAGTCCGAAGGATCTGCTCGCGCCCGACAGGATCCGAAGCCTCCGCGCGCGCATCGATATGAAGCGCGCCATGCCGGTGGCGCCGGCCCGGGCCGCGGGTGGCGACACCATCGCCATCGTTGCGGCCGACGCGCAAGGCAATGCGGTCTCGCTCATCCAGTCGCTCTACTTCACCTGGGGCTCGGGCCTCGTCGCGGGCGACACGGGCGTGGTCCTTCAGAATCGCGGCTCGTTCTTCTCACTCGATCCGACGCACGCCAACGCGCTCGCCCCCGGCAAGCGCACGATGCACACGCTCATCCCGTCCATGTACCTGGAAGACGGCAGGCCGCGCTTCGCCTACGGGACCATGGGAGGCGACGGGCAGCCCCAGACCCAGGCCGCGCTGCTCACGCGCCGCCTCGACCGGGGGCTCGGCCCCCAGGAGTGCGTGGAGGTGCCGCGCTGGCTCTACGGGCGGACGTGGGGAGCGCCCTCGCGCTTCCTCAATCTCGAGGGCAGGTACGGCGCCGATCTGGCCCGCGATCTCGCGGCCCGCGGCCACGACATCAAGATGGGCGGCGAGTGGGACGACCTCTTCGGTCACGCGCAGTGCATATGGCTCGACTCGGATGGCGGCCTCGCCGGCGGCTCGGACCCGCGCGCCGACGGCGCCGCGCTCGGATTCTGAAGGAGGACACGTCATGGACCGGCTGCGGACCTCGCTCTGCGATCTCCTCAACATCGAGTACCCGATCCTCCAGTCCGGCATGGGGAGCGTCGCCGGCCCGGAGCTTGTCGCCGAGGTCTCGCGCGCAGGAGGTCTCGGGATCCTGGCGGGGCTCAGGCTCTCCGCCGCGGAGCTCCGCAAGGGCATACGGCGCGTGCGCGAGCTGACGGACCGCCCCTTCGGCGTCAACCTCTGGCTTCATACGCAGATCCGTCCCCCGGTCGATCCGGCCGCCCTGCCCGAAGAATCGGTCCGCCGCGTCCAGGGGACGCTCAACACCTTCCGCGCCCAGCTCGGCATCCCGGCTACGACGGCGCGTCCGGCCCCCGTGCCCGACGTGATCGACGAGGCCTTCGAGGTCATCCTCGAGGAGCGGGTGCCGGTGTGGAGCATCGGGCTCGGCAACCCGGGGCGCGAGATGGTCGCCCGCTGCCGCGAACGGGGCGTCAAGGTCATCGCCATGGTGGCGACGGTGGACGACGCCCGCGCGGTGGCGGCCTCGGGCGTGGACGCCGTCGTCGCGCAGGGCAGCGAGGCGGGCGGGCACCGCTCGACCTGGGTCAAGCCCGCCTCGCGCGAGGCGGCCCAGGTGGGCGCCATGGCGCTCATTCCCCAGATCGTCGACGCCGTGGACCTGCCGGTCATCGCCGCGGGCGGCATCGCCGACGGCCGCGGCATCGTCGCGGCGCTCGCGCTGGGTGCGGTCGGCGCGCTGCTCGGGACCCGGTTCGTGGCGACGCGTGACTCGGCGGCCACCGGGTTCTGGAAAAAAGCGCTCCTCGAGCAGGGCAGCGACGCGACCACGGTGACCGACGCCTTCACGGGGCTCTACGCCCGCACGCTCAGGAGCGCGTTCACCGACGGGTACGCGGCCTCGGACGCGCCTGTCCTGCCGGCTCTCCTCCAGTCGAGCGCGGCGCAGGACATCTATGCCGCCGCGACCCAACAGCAGAACCGCGAGTACTTTCCCATGCACGCGGGGCAGAGCGTCGGCATGGTCCACGACCTGCCGGGCGCCGCGGAGGTCGTGGAGACCCTGGTGCGCGAGGCGCGCGCGGCCCTGCGGGCGCTGGGCGAACGGGTCCAGCTGGGATGAGCGCGGCCCGCCGCTCCATGGTCTTCTACGACGGCGGGTGCGGGCTCTGCCACCGGACCGTCCGCTTCGCGATCGCGCACGACCGCGACGGTAGGCACTTCCGCTTCGCCGCGCTCGGCGGCGAGGCCTTCCGCCGCCTCGTGCCCGAGGCGCTGCGGAGGGGGCTGCCGGACAGCATCGTCGTCCTCACCGCCGACGGCACGCTCCTCGCGCGGAGCGCGGCCGTGATCCACATCCTGGAGCGAATCGGCGGACCGTGGCGGCTTCTGGGCAGCATGCTCGAACTCGTGCCCCGGGGGATAAGTGACGCGGGCTACAACGGCGTCGCTCGCGCGCGCCACCGCCTCTTCCGCAGGCCCGCCGAGGCCTGCCCCGTCACGCCGCCCGAGCTTCGGTCGCGCTTCGAGGACTGACGCGGGCTAGCTGCCGCCGAGGAGGGCCTTGTACATCTCCTGACCCACTGCCGAGATATCTGTGCGGGTCTCGATGGGCAGCCCGGCATTGGTCCATGCCCCGAGTCCGCCCTTCAGGATCTTGACATCCTTGAACCCCAGCTTCCTCAGGTCGCGCGCCACACTGGCGCTCGTGTGCTCGTCCGGTCAGGTACAGTAGGCGACCACCGGGCGCGTCGTGTCGAGCTCGAGGCTGGCCGCGACGCCGTTCGTGAGGTCCTCGGGGGAGAGCCTGATCGAGCCGAAGATCTTGATGGGATTAGCGTCGTACGCCTGCTGCTGGCGCGTGTCCAGGATGATGGGCTGCTTGCCCGTCTCGAGGAGCTTGATGACCTCGGACGGGCCCACACGGTAGCGGTTCTTCTGCCAGCGAAGGCCGACCTGCGCGCCGTAGCCGCCGGCGGAGAGCAGGGTCACGCCGATGGTGACCCAGAACCACGGGAAGGGCTTGGGCGGCGGGTTCTTCACCTTCTCAGCCGCCTCGCTGAGCATGCGCTTCACGTCCACGAGCCCGGGCTGGACCTTGTCCGCGTCCTCGAACTTCCGCTTGGCGCCCTTCCAGTCCTCGGTGAAGAAGTCGTGGAGCCCGGCGAACCACACCTGATTGAACTTGCCCGGCTGGTTGAGCTTGACAGGCTGGTCGGCGACGAAGTTCTTCACCGTCTGGGCCGGAATGGCGAAGTTGAAGCCCTGGACGATGCTGCCCTCGGCTCCGGGCGCGAGCGACACGAAGGTGAGGACGCCGAGCAGCTCGGCCTTGGCGTTGATGGCGGGCCCGCCCGAATTGCCCCAGGCCGCCGACGCGTCGGTCTGGATGAACGGATGGTTGGCCTTGTCCTGCTTCAATCCCGAGACGGCGCCGGTGGTCACCGAGGCGTCCACGCTGGCGGACTGGTTCAGGAGCTCGTGCGAGAGGACCACGCCCGGGAAGCCCAGGATGCGGATCGGATCGCCGATCTGGACTGTCGTCGAGTCGGCCAGGGGCAGCACGGGGTAGTTGCCCTCGGGCAGCCTGAGGAGGGCCAGGTCGCGTGCGGACGGGGCGCCGGGCTCGGTGCTCGCCGGGGGGCTGTACTTCTTGACTTCGGCCTTGAGCCGCGTCCCGCTCGACAGCGTGACGGAAACCTGCGGGGTGATCGTGACCTTGACGGTCGGCAGGACCTTGTCGAGCACGCGCCGCTTGACGGCGTCCTCGGCATCCGGCTTGTCGCCGCCCTGGAGCCCCGCGGCCGTGAGCGCCGGGGCGAGGCACGCCGTGGTGACGGCGCGCTGCGCCAGCTGGTTGACGAGCCAGCGGGGCGTCTCGTGGGCGGGCTGGACGACGTGGCCGTTGGTGATGACCCAGCCCGTCGGGTCGATGAACCATCCCGTGCCGGTCTCGCGGAAGGCCGTGGGCTTGACGGTCTGGGAACCGCCGCCACAGTTGAGGGTTACTTCCGCGGAGACCTCCGAGATGATGAGGACGGTGGCGGGCTTGGCGCGCAGGACGGTTTCCTGGACGGAGAGCCCCTGCTCTGCGTGGGCGGGGAGCGCCCCGCCCGCCCCGATCAGGAGGCCCAGGGATAGCGAGAAGGCGAATCGGCGTATCATAGGCGTACTGCTGGTTATTCTATACCAAGAGGGAAACGCATGAGCCGTCCCAGTGGAGAGGTTCCCAGCCGAACGTTCAAAGCGGGCGACGTCATCTTCAAGGAAGGCGACGACGCCAAGAGCGAGGCCTTCCTGGTCCACGAGGGCAAGGTCGAGGTCAGGAAGAACCTCGGCGGCGAAGAGAAGCTGCTCCGCGTGCTGGGCAAGGGCGAACTCCTGGGCGAGCTGGCCCTCTTCCGCAATGCCCCGCGCTCGGCGGCCGCCATCGCGGCCGAGGCTGTCACGCTCCTGATCATTCCTGCCAACCGGCTCGAGGCCATGGTGCGGACCAACCCCGCCCTGGCCATGGCGATCATCAAGGACCTCTCGGGGCGCATGCTGGCCGCGGAAGAGCGAGCGCGCGACGCCGAGAACCGGGCGCGGGAGGCCGAGGGCGGAAAGGGAGAGAAGAGCAAGTAAAAACCACCCCTCACCCTACCCTCTCCCCTGAGGGGAGAGGGTTACTTACTCAACCGGAACGTGTCGGCCGCGAGGGCGGCGATGTGGCGGCCGATGGCGAGCGACGCCGTGGCCGCCGGCGAGGGCGCGTTGACCACGTGCACGGCCCCCTCGGTCACGCTTATCCGGAAATCGTCCACCAAGGACCCGTCCGGGCTCACCGCCTGGGCGCGCACACCCGCCCCGCCCCGCTCGATGTCCCCCTCCCTGATGTCCGGCACCAGCTTCTGGAGGGAGCGCACGAAGGCCGCCTTGCTCGCCGAGCGGTAGAGCTCGTAGGCGCCCATCTTCCAGTAGCGCCGCGCCATGTGCCAGAAGCCCGCGTAGCCCAGCATGCCCAGCGTCTCGCCCGGCCGCACCGTGCCCAGCGTGTAGCCCTCGCGGGCGAAGGCCAGCACGGCATTGGGTCCCGCCTCGACGTCGCCGTGGACGCTGCGCGTGAAGTGGACACCCAGGAACGGGAACTCCGGATCGGGCACCGGGTAGATCAGGTTCTTCACCAGCGAGCGGCGCTCGGGGCGGAGCATGTAGTACTCGCCGCGGAACGGGATGATGCGCACCTCGGGGCGGATGCCCATGAGCCGCGCGACCTCGTCGGAGTAGAGCCCCGCGCAGTTGACGAGGAAGTGGCTCTCGACCCCGCCCCGCGCCGTGTCGAGCACGAGCCCCTGCCCCGTGCGCCGGATGGCCGTGACGCCCGCGCCCGTCATGATCTCGACGCCTCGGGTCTTCAGCAGCTCGCCCATCTTCCCGGCGACCTGGACATAGTCCACGATGCCGGTCTGCGGCACGAGAAGCGCGCGCACGGCCCGGCAGTGGGGCTCGTACCCCTTGATCTCAGGCCCCTCCAGCACCTTGAGCCCGCTGAGCCCGTTGGCCTCGCCGCGCTCGTGGATGCTCTGGAGCCTGCCGAGCTCGCCGGGATCCGTCGCGACGATCAGCTTGCCGCAGGGCTCCCAGTGGATGCCGTGCTCGGTGCAGAAGGCCTTCATGAGCCGGGCGCCCTCGACGCAGAGCCGCGCCTTGAGCGAGCCCGGCTTGTAGTAGATGCCCGAGTGAATGACGCCGCTGTTGTGCCCCGTCTGGTGCGCGGCCAGCTTCGGCTCCTTGTCGAGTACGACGACGCGCGTGCGCGGGTAGCGGTCCGTCAGGGCGAGCGCGGTGGCGAGGCCGACGATGCCGCCACCGATGATCGCGATGTCCGAGGCCTGCGTCACGGGCGGCAGGATATCAGCCCGGGATGGGTTTGACCAGACGGTGGTAGCCGGGCCATGGACCAGCCTACTCCCCGCAGTCTTCGGCCTCTCTGTGCTGTATTGCTTTCTGGGCATTGGCGCGCTCCTCTCCCCGGCGTTACGCAGGAGCATGGGCTGTGCCCGGCGAAGCTACCAGCCGCGCCACGCGGAGGCGAGCGTGCTCCACGGGGTCATCCGGGATCACTTGGATGACTTCCTGCGCGCCGCCGCCGACCGGGCCGAAGGGGCCGGCCTGCCCGAGTTCATCGCGCGGGAGTTTCGCGAGTTCCTGACCTGCGGGGTGCTGGCCCACGGCTTTGCGCGGGTGCGCTGCGAGCGTTGTGCGTTTGAGCGCCTGGTGCCGTTCTCCTGGCGCACCCAGGCCACGCTACTGGACGTGGGCTCTGCTGATGCGCCAGGCCTTCGACCTGGACGTCCTGCGCTGTCCGCGCTGCGCCGGGCGGATGCAGCGGATCGCCACGATCGACGACCCGGCCGTGATTCAGCGGATCCTTGCCCATCTCGGGCTGCCCGGTGCGCGGGAGGATCCCCGGCCCCCGTTGCCCCTGACTGCGGCAGGAGCCGAGCAGCCGGCACTTCCCGGCGTGAGCGTCTAGGCGGTGCCGGGGGTCCGGGCAGCCGCGGACGTCCGCTCTGCCGGTGTCTGATGGTCCCGTGGAGGACTCCCACCCTGTGATTCAAGACCCCGATTTGACCTCTGATCCCCGCTCTGGCAGGATCGGCGCGAGGTGGGAGGGGGCTTTATCCGCGCTCTGACAAGGCAGACCCCGGGAGAACACCCTCGGGCTAGGCAGGCCATGACTGAGAATGGGTTTTATGTTACTGAGGAGGCCGGCAAATAGTGCGCGATCTTGATCAGGCGGCATAGCGGACATGCTTTTCCTGAAACAGATTGCGGATCACATGCGGCTGCTTCTGTCGGCGGTGGAGATGACTACGCACACCGGCCATCATCTCCGCCTTGTTGGTCGGTCGGCTCTTGCCCAGGGCGTTGGTCTTGACGTCCTGATTGAGCAACTCGTCCGGGTTCAGCTCCGGGCAGTAGCCCGGCAACCGGATCAGACGCAAGCGTGTGACATGTTCGGCGACAAACGTCCTCGCGGCTGCCGACCGATGCACCGGGTGTCCATCGACGATCAGGCAGATCCTGCCCGTGACCTGCCTGAGCATGCGCCGCATGAACTCGATAAACACCGGATTGCGGAACTTGCCCTCGAACACCATGAACGCCAATGCACCACGATTGGTGATCGCCGAAATCATGTTGCAGCCACAGCGTTGCCCGGTGGCCCGCACGACCGGGGTGTGTCCCACCGGGGCATAGCTGGTACCCGTCACGTGGTCGCTGCGCAATCCCATCTCGTCGCCCCAATAAATGGCCGCCTTTCCCCGCTTGGCCTGTTGGGCGATCGCCGGGTATTCCCGCGACAGCCACGTCGCAATGGCGGCATCGTTCCTTTCGTAGGCGCGCCGCACCGGCTTCTGCGCACTCATGCCCCACGCCTGAAGGTAGCGCCCCACCGTCGTCGGCGACACCGGGATGCCGTACTCCCGGTCAATCAGGCGAGCTACGGCTTCCCGTGTCCACAGGTAGAACGGCAGCTTCAACTGATCGGGCATCTTGTCAATGATCAGCGCGCGAATGCGCGCGGCCTGCGTGGCGTTCAGCCGCCCGCCGCCCGGGCGCCGTCCCCGGCGCTTGAGCTTGAGCGCCCGCAGCCCGCCGTCCCGATCAAGCCGCATCCACGTGCTCACCGCCCGCAGGCTCGCGCCGAACGTGCGTGCTGCCCCGGTCTGCGTCATCCCGCCACGGACCGCCTGCACCACCTGTCGACGCAGCAGCTGCAACGCCGACAGTTCCAGTGTCCTGGCATCGATCTTCTTGCCCATACTGGGACGGATAACATACTACGCACTATTTGATGCACTGATCAGTATCTACGCTCACGCTCTCTCGTCCCCGGTGCTGCGCGGACTGGCCTTGGCCGGCGTAGATCGCGGTGCTTGTCGGCTTCTGGTGTGGTGAAGGGACTACCTCGTCGCCGTGACGGCTCACTTCATCGAGCCGCTGATCAGTCCCGAGACGACGTACCGCTGGATCCCGATGGCGAGCAGGAGCGTGGGCACGACGATCGCCATGCCGAGCGCGGTGAGGTTGCCCCAGTGGATGCCGTACTCGGCGCCCGTCAGCGCGGCCACGGCGACCTGGAGCGTCTTCGAGGCCGCGGTCGCCGTGAAGATCTGCGCCAGGACAAACTCATTCCAGTTCGAGAGGAAGGTGATGATGAATGTCGTGACGAGCCCCGGCACGGCGACCGGGAGGAAGATGCTCGCGAGGGTCCGGATCTCCGAGCACCCGTCGATGCGGGCCGCGTCCAGCAGGGACTGGGGCACCGCGTCGAACGACGTCTTCAGCAGCCAGATCGCCAGCGGCAGGGTGGTGACGACGTACAGGAGGATCAGGTTCCCGCGCGTGTCGTAGATCTCGAGGCGCTGCGTCAGAATGTAGAGGGGCACGACGATCGCCACGCCGGGGACCATCCGGGTCACGAGGACGAACAACATGAGCGAGAAGTTGCCGCGAAACCGGACCGTCGAGAACGCGTAGGCCGCCAGGCACGCCAGGATCATGGTGATCGTTGTGGAGGTGACCGTCACGACGATGCTGTTCAGCGCGAAGGTCCGGTACTGGGATGTGCCGAAGATCTCGACGTAATTCTGGTAGTGGAAGCTCGACGGGAAGATCGTCGGCGGGTACCGGTACACCTCTTCCTGCGTCTGGAACGACGTCAGGAACGTCCACACGATCGGCAGGAGCGCGACGAGGCAGACGCCGACCACCGCCACGTAGAGCGCCACCCGCGGGAGCCAGCGGCGCCGCCTCATCGAAGCGCGCTCTCAGAGTACATCAGCCGGATGTAGAGCAGGCTGATGACCAGCGAGACCAGCAGGATCACCACGGCGAGGCCCGACGCGTACCCCATGTTGAAGTTCTGGAACGCCTCCTTGTACGTGTAGGTCGCGAGCATCTCGGTCGAGCTGCCGGGGCCGCCGCGCGTCATGATGAACGGCAGCTCGAACACGCGGACGGCCACCATCGTGCGCATGAGCAGCGCGATCATGATCGACGGCTTGAGCAGCGGCAGCGTCACGTGCAGGAACGCGCGCAGCCGCGAGGCGCCGTCGATCCGGGCCGCCTCGTGCACCTCGACGGGGATGCTCTGGAGCCCGGCCAGGAGGACGACGCCCACGAACGGCACCTCGCGCCACACGTCGACCAGGACGATGCTCGTCATCGCCAGCCCCTCGGTGCCGAGCCATGCGACGGGCCCGGCGATGAGGTGTGCCTGACGGAGGAGGTAGTTGACCAGCCCGTACGCGTCGTTCAGCAGCCAGGCCCACGAGAAGGCGGCGACTACCGGCGACAGCATCCAGGGCAGCAGGACCAGGCCGCGCACGAGGTTGCGACAGCGGAACTCCTGCTGGAGGAGCAGCGCGAGCCCGAGGCCCAGCACGAGCTCGATCCCCACCGACACGGCGACGAAGGAGACGGTCTGGGAGAGCACGTCCCTGAAGAGCGGGTCGCGGACGGCGCGGACGTAGTTGCCGAGCCCCACGAACGGCATGCCCAGCGCCGGCCGCGAGAGGATCCGCGTGTGGAGGCTCAGGACGAGCGTGTAGATCGTCGGGTACACCATCACGGCGAGCAGCAGCAGGAGGCTGGGCGCGACAAGCGCGTAGGCGAGCGTCGTCTGTCGACGCGCCAGCCTCCTCCCGAAGGTCGCCCGCGCCAGGCCGCGAGGGCTTCCCGCGGAGGCGACCCCCCGGCTAGCGTTGAGCCTCAAGGCTCGGCGCCTCGCTTACCGCTTGAGGAGCTCCCGCGTCTTCGCGGCCGCGGCGTCGAGCGCCTCCTTCGCGCTCACGCTTCCGAGCAGGGCCCGGTCCATCTCGCGCCCCACCGCGTCCATGACCGGCGCGCCCTCCGGGACCACGTAGGGCACGGCGGTCTCCATGACGCCGTACATCAGGTCGAAGAACTCCTTCGATCCGGGCAGCCTCCGCTCGATGTCAGGGTTCTTGTACGCCGATTTCCTCGCGGGCAGGTCCAGTCCGAAGAGGATCTCGAAGTTGCAGCTCTCGCGGCTCGTGAGGAACTTGATCAGTTCCCAGCCGGCCTCGGGGTTATTGGCGGTCCTGGGGATCGCGTACACCCAGTTGTTGAAGCTGCTCAGGTCCTTGACGAGGTACGGGAGCCGCGCGATGCCCGTCTGCCCCTTGACCATCGACTTGATGCCCCACCGCTCCGCGTACTCCGCCATGCCGAAGAGATACGGCCAGTGCCGGGCTTGAACGAAGGTGCCGTTGAGGAAGCCGGTGTGCACCTCCGGGTTCGCGTAGGTGTTCACCCCGGGCGGGACGACCTTGTACTTGTTGCGCAGGTCCACCATGAACTGGAGGGCTTTCACGCCCGCCGGGCTGTTGAACGCGGGCAGGCCCTTGTCGTCCAGGAACGTGCCGCCGGCCTGGTGGAGCAACTCGAAGAACGTCACGACGCCGGTGTATCCCGAGCGCGCGATGAAGCTGTAACCCCACTGATTGCCCTTGGTCAGCTTCTGCGAGTACTCGACCAGCTCGTCCCACGTTCGTGGCGGCCGCGTCAGGCCGGCCTGGGCATACACGTCCTTGCGGTAGTAGAAGAGCCCCGCGTCCAGGCTCTCAGGGATCCCATACAGGTGCCCGTCGAGCGTCACGCCCTTCAGGCTCTGCGGGAAGAAGTCCTGACGGTCGGCGTCGGCGAGCCGGATCTTCGGGTTCTCGCTCCCGTCCAGTGGCATGAGGTACTTCCCCGCCACCATCTGCGGGAGGAAGAAGTCCCAGACCATCACGACGTCGAACCGCGGCTTCTTCGCCTCGAACGCCATCGTGTACTTCGCGATGTAGTCGGCCGACTGGAACTGCGACTCCTCGATGGTCACGCCGGCCTGCTTCTCGTACTGCTTCAGGAGCTGAGAGATCCACTTGTAGTCGCTCGTGTTCGCGACGACGCCTACCGCGAGCTTCTTCTGCTCCTGCGCCGACGGCGACGTCGCGGCCGCCGCGACCAGCGCGATGGCGGCCAGGAGCACGGCCGCGATCGACCACCGCCTCGCCCCTCGATCTCTTCTCATGCGTCGAGCCCCCCCCAATTCGGTCCGAGCGTTCGTTCGGGAACCGCCGTGATCCGGCCTTCGCACGGGATCAGACGAGGTTTGCGGCCTTCAGGATCACCCGCAGGCGCTCCTTCTCGGGCGCCGTCGGCGCCGTCAGCGGGCTGCGGGTGCGGCCGACGGGGCGGCCCATCATGTTGATGGCCTCCTTGACGCCAGCAGGGTAGTTGCGCACGCCGAAGATCGTCTCGCGCACCAGTGGCAGCATCAGCTCGTGCAGCCGCCGCGCCCCGTCCAGGTCACCCTTCGCGACCGCGTCGTACAGCTCGACGCAGTGGCGGGGGAGGAGCGCACACGTTCCCGCCAGCGCGCCGTGGGCACCGATCACGAAGCTCGCGAGCAGCAGGTCGTCGATGGCGCTCATCACCACCGCTTCCTGGCCGACGAGGCGCACCATCTCCGCGAGCGCGTGGATGTCGCCGCCGCTCTGCTTGATGCCGGCGACTTCCTCGATCTCCACCAGCCGGCAGAGCAGCTCGGGCGACACCGGGTTGATCGGCACCACGTTGTAGATGATGATCGGCAGCCCTGTGCGGCGGGCGAGCGTGGCGTAGAACTCGTACATTCCATCGTCGGTCGGCTTGAAGTAGTGGACCGGCGTGACCATGAGGGCGTCGACCCCGACCTCCCGCGCGACCAGGCCGCACGCCACCGCGTCGCGCGTCGAGTCGCGGATGATGCCGGCGATCAGGGGGACGCGCCCCTTGATCTCCTGCTTCGCGACGGTCCACGCGCGCTTGAGCTCATCGTCCCGCATCATCGCGCCTTCACCCGTGCTGCCGCCGATGCTCAGGCCGTGGACGCCGGCCCCGAGGTGGAACGCGACCTCGCGCCGGAACCCCTCCTCGTCCAGCTCCTCGTCGGCGCGGAACGGGGTCACCATGGGCGGGATGATGCCGCGGAACGGAATGGCCGCTCGTTTCATGGACGCTCTCCTTGCCGGATGACTTCAACCAGACGTGGGAGTTTCCAGTACGCCACCAACGCCGGTGTCGAACTGGCGGTACTCGACCTTGAGTCCGTACTTCTCTCCGAACCGCTTCTGAGCGAGGACAACGTAGCTGGCGTAGCTCATATCGACACCGATGCCCATCCGCACGGTCTTGAGCGGCGCCGTTTGGGCCACCCTGTGCTCGCAGACGACGGTCGCGAACGCCGCGAGCACCACGACAGCTGTTCCGAGCTTGTATCTGGGACTCATCGACTCATCCTCCGTGACTCATCCTCCGTTCCGGAAATCGCGTCCGGTTGAGCCAAGCGAGCTAAACCGCCGCAAATACTACTGCCCCGGGTCGCTAACTCCAATGGATCAATCAACCTAATTACGTAGTGCATCTAAGTAATGCATCTAATGAGTAATGCATCTAATGAGCCTCGCGGACTACGCTCATACCCAACTCGGCGGACTTACTGGCCTTCTGGCGTGAGTCAAATCCGCGAGAGTCATTAGCGCCGCCCAGGCGGCAGAAAGACATCAGACAGGTTGCGGCACCCTCATGGTCGCGGCTGACTGCCCTCTCCCTGGTCCAAATTCTCGACGTCCTCAGAAGCCTTCATGAACACACACGACAAGGTGGCACATCAGAACCAGCCGCCGTGCAGTCCGCTGATTCCTGTAGGACGACTGGTACTGTCCGCGGAACAGAATGCCCACCTGATGCTCGCTCTGTGGGCGATCCGTGTAATTCGGGATCGCCGGCGCCCGATCGCCAATCAAGAAACGTCGGGGAGCCATAGGACATGACCTCGACGACTGAGCGACCGCCGCAAATCCGCGCGGAGCATCTGGCCAAGCTCGCCGTTATCTACGTACGTCAATCGTCCCTGGAGCAGGTTCGCGAGAACACCGGATCTACAGCCGCTGTGACAAGCAGACCCCGGGGGAAGACCCTCGGGCAAGGCGGGCAATGACTGAGAACGGGTTTTATGTTATCTACGCTCTCGCCGGCGCTTAGCAGCCCGTGGTGGAAGTGGCGGAACTCAGCACGCGGGCACGACGGTCCAGTAGGTGGGCAGGGCGGGCGGTAAGGGTTGTAGGAGGCGCCGGAAACGTGTCCGGAGCGTCCAGAGGCCGTCGAGGAGCGTGCCGAGCGTGATTTCAAGCGCGCCGGCGTCGAACTGCCGTCCTTGCAGCCCGCGCGGCGTGCCCCGGCCGAACGCCTTCCGCATCAGCAGACCGAGGTTGAACGCGCCGGCGTGGACGAGGAGCCGTTTGAGGATGTTCTCGTGACCACGCAAGTGTGTCCGCCGCATGCCGCCGGTGTCATAGAGATGCGCGAACGAGCGCTCGACGTACTCACCGCGCCGGCGCATCAGCCGTCGGCCGCGGGCGCCGCCGAGGCGCCGTCGATTGCCATAGACCGGGGCCTGGGCCTCAGGAACCTTCGTCCAGGACCGACGTCCGCGATCGGGCTCGGCGATGTAGCTGCGCACCCCCACCTCGCCCAGATCGACCAGGGTCTGATTACTGTGATAGCCCCGATCGGCGACGAGCTCCGCCAGCGCCGTCGGGGCCGCTGCCGCTTCCACCTGTTCCGCCGCCATGATCGCGGTCTCGATCAGACTCGTGGTGTCCCCTACGTCAGCGCCCTGCAGCGTGACGGCGACCAGCGCCCCGGTGTCCAGATCGACGGCGTGCTCCGCCTTGTGGGCCAGGTGCGTCCGCCCATCCTTCATCTTCGTGATCTTTGCGTCCGGATCCGAGGGACTCTGCCACTCCGTATTCGAGGTCCGCTTCTTCCGTCGCCGGTCGAGGCGCGCCAAGGCCTCGCGGGTGGGCGTCTTGATGCCCGACGCCGCGGCGAGCCGGGTCAGGAAATCCTGGTAGCTCTCGCCGGTGTCGCGCCGCCCGATGCTGCGCATCGCCGCGTTGGCCTCCAGCGTCGTCGCGTCGATCGCCACCGTCCGGCCCTTGAGCAGGCCGGCCGCGACCAAGCGCTCCTGCACCCACGTGAACACGGCTCGGTGCGTCTCCACGTCGATCAGCCGCCGCGTGCGCGAGATCGTGGAATGATCCGGGGCCGCGGTGTCGAGGCCGAGCCCCACGAAGCTACGCACCGCCAGCGAATCCGCCGCGCGCCAGGCCATGCCGCGCTCCGAGTCGAGCCCTTCGAAGTAGCCGAGCAACAGCAACCGGAAGTACCGGCCCGGCGGCAGACTGGGCCGCCCCCTCACCGGCGCGTAGAACGCCTGACACTGCGCCTCGGCAAACCGGTCAAAGCCGGCCGCGTCGAGGATGGCGTTCAGCCGCGTGGAGAACGGATGACCCGGCGAGACCGGCAGGCCGGTGGTCGGAATCCACACCGGGGTTTGCTCGCTCGTGCGTTTGCCCATTGCCATAGACCCCAGTGTACGTTCCCACCCACACTTCTGGCGATGGATCTCTCACCGACTTTCACCACGGGCTGTTAAGGAAGAATATACTTCATTCGGCTACGAACTGGTTGGCGGCACGCCGGAGCAATTCGCCGAACGCGTGAGGACGGAAACGGCGAAGTGGGCGGATGTGGTGAAACGCTCGGGCGCCAAGATCGAATGATCGGGAAAAGAGAGGCGGGGATGAGATGCGTATCCGGAGGCTCTTGGCGCGTATGGGTCCTGTTGCCGCTGTTCGCGCTGCCGGCGCCGGCAGCGGCCCAATCCGCCGACGGTGGCGCCTTTCCTTCCCGCCCGATACGCCTGGTGGTGCCGTTTCCGCCGGGTGCCAGCCCGAACGACATCATCGGCCACCTCATCGGCCGCCAGCTCGCGCGCGACGTGGGCATCAAGGCCGCGTGAAGCCTGCCATCGTGCCGCGTGCGTGGTTCGCCCGCCGCATGTCGACCCGGCATTGATCGCACGCCATCGCAGCCGGCTCGTGCCGTGCGCAACATGAGTATCCTGTTCACCCCAAAACGCATCGGTGGCATCGAGATACGCAATCGCGTGGTGATGCCGCCGATGACCACGCGCCTGGCGGACGCCGATGGCTACGTCACCGCCGCCAGCGTCGCGTATTTCCGCGCGCGCGCAGCCGGTGGTGTCGGGCTGGTTACGGTGGAAATGGCTTCGCCCGAGCGCGCCGGCCGGCACCGCGCCAGGGAACTCGGCATTTACGACGATCGCTTCCTGCCGGGATTGCAGCGCCTCACCGATGCCATCCACGCCGCCGGGGCGAAAGCGTCGATACAACTCGGCCATGCCGGCGGCCACACGCGCGCAGACATCTGCGGCGAACCGCCGATCGCGCCATCGGCTATTCCGCATTTTGTCTTCGAAGTCACCGGCAAGACCATCATTCCCGTCGAGATGACGCGGGAGCGGATCGCTCAAACAGTGCGATCATTCATCGATGCGGCAAAGCGCGCACGTGCGGCCGGCTTCGATTGCGTCGAACTGCACGTGGCGCACGGCTATCTGCTGTCGCAATTCCTGTGCCCGGAGGAAAACCGGCGCAGCGACGAGTACGGCGGCTCGCTCGAAAACCGCGCGCGCATCAGCCTCGACATCCTTCAACGGATCAAAGCCGACTTGCCGGAGTTCCCTGTCATCTTCCGCTTGAACGTCGACGATTTTTCCCCGACCGGGCTCACGTTTCCGGAAGGGCTGCAGGTCGCGAAATGGGCGGCCGCCACGGGCGCCGATGCGATCCACGTCACCGCGGGGCACTACCGGTCGCTGCCCTCCGCGCACATGATGACCCCGCCGATGACTTCCCCGGAAGGCATCTTCCTCGATTATGCGGCTAGCGTAAAAGCCGAAGTCGCCGTACCGGTGATCGCGGTCGGGCGGCTGGGCAACCCGCTGGTTGCGATCGCCGCCGTCGATTCCGGCAAGACCGATTTCGTCGCGCTGGGGCGCAGCCTGCTGGCCGACCCGGACTGGGTGAACAAGGTTGAACGCAACGAGCCGGTCAGGCGCTGTCTCGCGTGCAACACGTGTGTCGACGAGATGCGCGGCGGCGATCAACTCTCCTGCCTGGTCAATCCGACGGCCGCGCGCGAGCTGGAATTTTCCGAAGCGCGCCTGCCCACAGGCGAGCGCATATGCGTGATTGGCGCCGGCCCGGCGGGGCTTTCGTATGCGTCGCTGGTTGCCGACGGCAATCAGGTCACCGTGTACGAACGTGAATCGGTTCCGGGAGGCGCATTTCGCTACGCCGGCAAGGCGCCGAAGTTTCAGGAAGTGGAGGCCGATGAGGGATCGTTGAATACCTATATCGCCGAGCTGGAGCGGGCGTGCAGGCAGAAAGGCGTGACGTTCAAGTACGGGATCGATGTCTTGAAAACCCCGCAGGCTCTGCGCGACTTCCAGCGTGTAGTCATCGCTACGGGCGCCGATTATCGCTACGGACTTGGCCCAATCGTGCGATGGCTGCTCGATGCAGGCCTGGGGAAATCGACGATCGTGCGCTGGTTATTCTCATCGGTCCGTGTGCGCAACTGGTTCTATTACAGCGCTCGATCAGCGACCGGAGATACGCATCGCGCGCCTGCCAACCCGGGACAGCAAGTCGTCGTGATCGGCGACGCTGCCCGTGCCGGGAGAAGCCAACAGGCGATCGCATCGGCATTCCGCGCGGCCTACGCCTCGCAACCGTAATCGCAGGGAGACGAACGCATGACGACACGTGAGACGCTGAGGCAACAGGGCGAGACGATGCGCGCCCGCCTGCATGGCGACCGCCGCCCGCCGGCCGAGATCGCCGCCGGCGAATCGACTCCAGGCTTCCGGCAGATGATGACGGAGGCGGTGTTTGGAGGCATCTGGGCGCGACCCGGACTCGCCCTCGCCGACCGCATGATCTGCACCCTCGCTGCCCTGAGTCTGCTGCAGCGCGTGCCGCAGCTCCGCCAGTATGTCGCCGCGGCGGTTGACGCGGAGCTAGCGCCGCGCGCGATCCTGGAGGTGTTCGTGCAATGCGGCCTCTACGGCGGCTTCCCGACCACGGAAACCGCCGTCGCGGTCGCCCACGAGGTGTTCGCCGACCGGGGCATCGTCGTTCCCGACGAGCCCCCGCGGACCGACACGCTGGAGACGCTGGATGCGCGCGGGCGCGCCCTGCTCCAGGAGCTGCACGGCGAGCGCGGCAGCCAGGGCTACGCCGCTCCCGGCAACGCAGTCACCGGGGCGCTCTACCCGATGGCGATCCAGTACGGCTACGGTGAACTCTGGTTCCGGCCGGGGCTCGAGCGGCGCCAGCGCATGTTGTGCGCCGTGGCGTCCTTCACGGTCCTGGGCCTCGAGAGCCTGGTCAAGAAGTTCGGCCAATCGGCCCTGAGCGTTGGGCTCAGCCGCCAGGAAGTCATCGAAGCCGTCATCCAGACGGCGCCCTACGGCGGCTTTCCGCGCGCGCTCAACGCCCTCGGGGCGCTGAGCGACGTTTTCTCAGAGGTGGCGTAGGTCGGTCACGCGTTGCCCGAGGAACTCGATCCCTCCGGCCAGGGCTCCAGGAGACGATAGCTCACCTGGCCCATGGCAACGAGCTGCCCCGAGACCGCAGTGGTGACGTGGACCGTACTGAAGAGCAATTCCTCCGACCGTTGCTGGACGTGGGCGTCGGCCACCACGGCCTCCGCGGCGCCGCTCGGATAACTCACCTGCATGCCGATGGTCGAACCGCGCGCGCCTTCTCGGCGCGGCACCAGCGACCACGAGGCGGTGACGGCCGCGATATCCACGATCGATGCCAGCGCGCCCGCGTGCAGCTGCCCGCGCTCGTCCAGGTGCATGGCGGTACATGGCATGTGCAGACGCACACGACCCGGGCTCTGGTGCAGCGGAGTGATCTCCAGCTTCCGCACATAGCCGTGAAACAGGCGGTGAGCAGCAGGGGGTATCAGCGGCGCGGGTGCCGGCAGCGGGACGTGCTGAGCGCGCAGACGCGGCGTCTGCCCGGCGTAATCGGAAGTCTGGTAGCTCAGCAGGCCCTGGCAGATCG
>JAUSJX010000145.1 GCA_030647435.1 Candidatus Rokuibacteriota bacterium | reverse complement strand
GCGACGACGGTGGCGACGGCGCTGAGGGCGAAGAAGGGGAGCTTTTCGAGCCAGGGACGCGGGGTGCGCCAGCCGGCGGGGCCGCCGAGACGGCGGAGCGGGTAGACGTCGAGGACGAGGAGGGTGACGGGCAGGGTGACGGCGATGGACTTGGACAGCACGGCGGCAGCAAAGCACGCCAGCGTCAGGCCGTACCAGAGGGGGGGGAGGCGCAGCCGCAGGCGAGCCGACCAACTCACGTGGGGGAGGCGCAGCCGCAGGCGAGCCGAGCAACTCACGTGGCGGCGGGGCCGCGCGGCGGGGGCGTGGTCGAAGGCTTTGAGGTAGCAGAGAAGAGCCAGGACGTAGAAGAGCCCGGAGACGACGTCGCGGCGCTCGGTCGCCCAGGCGACGGATTCAACCCGAAGCGGGTGGACCGCGAAGAACAGGGCGGAGGCCGCGGCGCTCAGCGTGATTTCCAGCCTGGGAGTTTCGCGCGGCAGCGCCCGCTCGAGGAGCCGACAGGCGAGCGCGTAGAACGCCACCGCGGTCGCAGTGTGGAAGAGGAGGCTCGTCAGGTGGTAGCCACGCGGGTCCATCCTCCAGAGCGCGTGGTCGAGACCGAGCGTGAGCCACGTGACGGGGATCCAGTGGCCCATGTGGACGGTTGTCGCCATCCACCGGAGCTGGGTCGAGCCCAGCCCGCGGTAGTCGGGGTTGTTAAGGAAATTGCGGGCGTCGTCCCAGACGAACCCGTTCTGGAGGGCTGGAAGGAAGGCGACCAGGGTCAGCGCCGCGATGAAGACGCCCCACGCCGCGCGCAAGGAGTAGGCGCCGCCCTCGCCGCCCGGACTCCGGTCGGCCGCGGTCAGGGCTTGCGGATGGGGACCAGGTCGACGTGGACGCGCTGGGGCATCGCGCTATTCGACACCAGCGTCAGCGTGCGCGGCAGATGCCCGGGCGCGGAGATGTCCACCCTATAGGCGCGTGCGCCAAACACTGCCAATCCGCGGTTGGCGATCTCCAGAGCCGTGCCGAGCAGCGCGCCGTTGAGGCGCACCTCGGCGTACAACGGCAGAGCTTCGATGGTTACGAGCGCGTCGATCGGATCGTCGATGCTGTCCTTCCCGCCCCAGAACGCCCATGCCGGGCCGCCCGCGAGCCCGCCCAACAGCACCAGCAATGCCACCACGATGCGAAGCTTCATGATCCCCTCCCGGTTCCGGATTGTGGACCGCAGATATAACCCGCCTAGCCTACACGAAACCGCCCGTTTCCAGTAGAAGCCCGCTAGGGGGCTCGGTGCTCTCTCAGAAAAGCCCCGACGGCGGCGTTGTACTCACCGGGGACGATGCTGGGGGCCAGGTGGCCTCCCGTTCCGAGCACGACGAGCCTGGCGCCGGGGATCTTGCCTGCCAGCTCGTCGGAATAGAAGCGCGGGGTCAGCATGTCGTCGGCCGCCACCACCACCAGGGTCGGAGCGCCGATCTCGCCCAGGCGATCCCGGCGGTCGAAGCGCACGATGGCGTCGATGCGGCTCGCCATCACCTCGACGGGCGCCTGCGCGGCGGCCTGCCGGCGGTGCTGCTCTTTGAGCAGGGCGTCGTTGGCGCTGACCCACCAGCCCGGCGCCACGAAGAGCGCCGAGGCACGCAGATAGCTTTCCACGCCGCACTCGAGCAGCATCTGCTTGCGCGCCTCGAAGCAGCGGCGGAAGTATGGGTCGCGCCCGGCCCACGTGGCGGAGAGCACCAGGCTCAGGATGCGGTCAGGGTGTTCCTGCGCCAGGACCTGTCCCATGGCGCCGCCCGTCGAATGCCCCACGTAGTGCGCGACCTCGATGCCGAGCCGGTCCATGAGCCGCAGGACGTCGCCCGCCATCTGCTCGACGGAGTACTCGATCCGCGAGTGCGTGCTCTGCCCGGCGCCGCGGTGGTCATGCGTGATGACGCGGAAGTCGCGCGCGAAGTCGGCGACCTGCGGCGCCCAGAAGGACCCGAGTCCCGACAGCCCCGGCACGAGGAGCAGCGGCGGGCCGCTCCCCTGCTCGTCGTAGTGGATCTCGGCGTCGCCGATCGAGACGCGCGGCACTAGCGCACCGTGTCGTTCATGCCACCGTGTCGTTCATACCAAGGCCGCGCTCGATCGCCACCACGTCCGTGGGCCGCTCGAAGGGCGCGGGGGGCGCCTGGCCGGCCGCGCGCGGCCGCCCGATCGCCTCGAAGAACTTCTCGAGCCCGGGCGGCGTCACGACCCAGAGCATCACGAGGTCCTCTGCCCCCTCGTTGATGATCTCGTGCTTGACGTCGTAGCCGAGGAAGCACGCGGTGCCGGGCACGAGCGCGTGCGTGTTGCCGTCCACGACCACGCTGCCGCGGCCGCGGAAGCAGATCTGCAGCTCCACCTGGTCGCCGTGCGAGTGCTCCCGGATGCGCCCGCCGGACGCGATGCTCTGAAAGCCCATGGAGAGACCGTCGAAACCGGTGCTGCCGGGGAAGAGCGCGGGATCGGCGTGGCCGTTGGCGTGAACGGGCTGCCAGTACGAGGGGCCCTGGCCCGGCTGGACGACGACGGCACGGCCGCGAATCGACTCGGGTGAGCTCATGAGCCTCCCAAGCCTACACAAAATCTTCCGGCGGCGGTAGCCGGATTCATACCGGGGGCGTTACGGCTTCCGTCCCGAGGCGACTCTGGCCGCGCAGGGCACGCGAAAGCCGCCCTCGGCGGCGTAAGGCACCACGAGGCGGTCGAAGGCGGCGCGGATCCTCCGCTGCATCGCCGGCGCCTGGCCGAGAATGCTGGCCGAGGCCCGCGCGAGACTGCCAAGACCACCTCGCCACCACGCCTCGGCGTTCGGGACAGGATGCACCCACGTCACCTCGCCGGCCGCGACGTCGACGAACCCTGCGCCGCTGAGAAGCGACAGGAGCTCCGCCTCGTCGGAGAAGCGGAACACGGCAGGGCCCGCGGGCAAATCCAGCGGCGGCGGGGCTTCAGCCCGGCTCACGGCGTCGAAGAACACGCCGTTCACGCGGTTCCGCGCGGGAACTTCCCACCATGTGACCGCGGCCATTCCGCCGCGCGCGAGGACGCGCGCGAACTCCGCGACGGCGCGCTCCGGCCTCGGGAAGTGGCCGACGCCGAAGTTGCTGACGACCGCGTCGAAGGCGCCCGCGTCGAAAGGCAGCGCCTCCGCATCGGCCTCGCGGAACTCGACCCCCGGATGAAGGCTCGCGGCGAGGGCGACCATCCTCGGCGAGAGGTCGACGGCCACGACGCTCTGCGCTCCGCGGGCGGCTGCAGCCGCGGCGACGCCGCCCGGGCCGGTCGCGACGTCGAGAACGCGACAGCCCGAGCGCACGCCCGCGGCGTCGAGCAGCGCCGCGACCGCGCCGCCGGTCACCGGCTCGAAGAAGTCGTGGTAGCCGTCGGCAACCCGGTCGTGCGCGGCGCGCTCGAAGTCCCTGAACGCTTCAGTATCCATAGGGCTCCGAGAGCATAGGTTTCGGCGTTCGTCGGGTCAATGGCCCCGCCGCTCCTTGACCCCTTCGCCCGCGGGCGCTACGCTCGGCCGGCCCTTCCGTCCCGTCGCTAATCGGCCCGGCTGCAGGGAGACGCGAGCATGCGGTGGAGCGCGACCGTCCTAGTCCTTACCCTCGCGACGGACGTCGTCCCGGCGGCGGCGCCCGCGGCTGAGTGCGCGGCGCCCAAGGCCGTCGTGACCACCGCGGTCGGCATGAAGTACTGCGCGGATCCCGCCTTCGACGCCGTCATCGCGACCCAGGCCCAGCGCGCCCGCCAGGACGCCCGCGCGCAGCGGCGGGCCGGCAAGCTCATCGTCTACGCGAGCACGCCGATCAGCCCGCGAGGCGGCGGGCATGTCGAGACAAACCTGGAGATCGCCGCGTCGGTCAAGAGGAGGCTCGAGAAGGCGTACGGCGGCGCGGTGTGGGTGCTGGACCCGGGCCGGTACCAGATGCCCGACGTGGGCAGCAAATCTCCGGGCGGCACGGACTACATGGTGATGTGGACGGCCGTGCTCGCGGGGGAGGACAGTATGGGCCGCGACTTCGACATGGTCCACTTCACCGGCCCGAACGACATGCGCGCATTCTTCGGCTGCCTGCGCGTCGACGTCACCGGGTGCATCGACCGCTGGCTCAGCGCCCGCGCGGGCGGTGACGAAAAGCTGCGCGCGGGCATCGCCGCGGACTCCGCGCGCCGGCAGGCCTTCGTCCGCTACCACGCGCTCAGGGCCTCGAGCGCGTATTCGAGCGGCGCCCACGACGAGTGGAGCATCTTCGTCAGGATCAACCGCAAACGCCCGCTGGGCGAGCAGGTCGCGGTGTTCTTCGACGGACGCCCGGCCTCGCCGCCGGAGACTGAGGTGATGGCTGAGTCGCACTGGGAGTCGCACCGAACCCGGGACCTCCCCCGGGCAAGCCCGGTTCCATCGGCCCGGCCAAAGCCACGCGTAGGCGCCCCGATGTGACTCCCTCGCTCCCCGTGACCGGCCATGCCTGATTCAATTGAATCTCCCCCGGGCAAGCCTGAGGCTCCCTAGGGCTACCCGATGCACGTAGGTCCCGAAATCTCCGCGCCGCGATCCCAAGACCAGGACCCGTCAACGAAGCCGCCCAGCAAGAGGAAGGCGATCGTGCTGTCAGCCGTCGGCACCCCGTAAGGGCCGGGCGAACGAAAGGGCGTGGCCGTCGGGGTCGGTCAGGTGAAAGTAGCGTTCGCCCCACGGCGCGTCCCGGGGGGGCGCCTCCGGCGTGAACCCCTGAGCCAGGACATATGCGTACATGACGTCAACATCGTCGACGTAAAAAATGACGCGCACCCTCCCCGTCGAAGGCGGTTGATCATCGGCTCTCGCAAGGTTCAGGTATCCCGTCCCGATCCGGAACGATGTGAAGGCGTCTATCTCGCCCCCGGAGGATATCGAAAATCCGAGTGCCTCATAGAACCGCACGGATCGCGCCATATCGCGCGTGGCAAGCGTGACGGCACTGATCGAGCGGATCTCCGGCACCCCGCCCCCCATCACTGGACTTCCCGGCGCTCCCGCACAGGAATTTCTGAAGGCCGTATCAGCACGGCGGTTTCCCTCCATCCCGGACAGGACCGTCAGACGTACGGCCAATCGGCGCTGCGCTCATGATCCCGCCTCCGGGCAGTTCGTCGCATCGAGGTAGCCTAGATACGCCTCATTCAGCCTGAGGGCGATAACCCGTGCCTCCGCCAGCTCGCTCTCCGTAGCATCGCGCAATGGACCCTCCGCTTTGCCCCGATGTCGGCCTTGGCGAAGAGGCTCGGCGTTAGCGAGACGCCCCAACCTCGACCAACTCCTCGAGCTGATACCGAGCACGGACCGCGCTTCAGTTTCCCCTTCGAAGCGTCTCGTAAGTGCGTCACGAATCTCGAAGAGGTGGACCAACTCGTTGTCAGGGTCTCTTACCGCTGCGTGGTAGCTGCGCAGCAGCGAGGCGAGCACCGCGTCTTTCGCACGGTACTTTTCGACGAGTTCTGCCAGGTCCCCTTTGCGATGTACGCGCTCGCGCCGCGTATCCATCAAGACGTTATCGTCTTTGTCCCTGACTTGGATGTCGAGGGTTTCACCAGACAACTTAATTTCGCCGGACTCCGGCTCTATGAATCTGTCCCTTCGCCCATCCGGGTGCAATCGGGTCATGGTGGGGCCGGACAATTGGTAGGGCCGATGGGTTAACACCTGCACGCCAAGGAACCGGTCACTCAATGCCTCGTGGAGGGATTGGCGAATAGACGAATCGCTATCGAAGACGGAAGAGTCAACTCGTGCCTCAACCTTGCCGTCTGCAATGGTCATCCCGTAAGCCTCGCGCGTCATATGAACCGGCTCTTCGAAATAGCCCGGAGGCGAGAAGGTCCACTCTGGAATGACAATGACGCTCAAGGCGCGGCTACTTGACGAATTCCTCGGTCTGGTGAGTTTCGCGACGCTCGGGGCTCACGCGGTCACTGGCCCTATAACGTGAAAGCCCGAAAAGCCGCCTTTCATCGAGTCTTCCCCATCGCGACGGCGGTGGCGCCATCAAAGGGGTCTCGCATCCCTTCCTGTATACTCCGGCCCGGCGTGGTGCAACGGGGAGATTCGCCCTGCTCCCTCGTCCTCGGGACGGAGGCGGCATGGAGGCACCGGACTCCCCGAAGCCCGACGCCGCCTCAGCGAGAAAATCGTCGGCGATGCTCGACGATGGCGCCGTACGGCAGCACGCGTAGCAGTTCCTCGACGGTCGTGGTGCCCGCCACCAGCCGCTCGTGGGCATCCTGAGCCATGGTGCACGTAGTGCGCTGTGCGCTCTCGCATATTTCGTCGAAGGGTGCCTGCCTGGTGATGAGCCCCGCGTCTTGCTCGTCGGGCATCCAGAGATCGGCGACCATCATCCGGCCTTTGTAGCCGCTGAAGCCGCAGTCGGCACACCCCACCCCTCGGAAGAGCTTCACGTGGGTCGGCACGGTCTCGAAGAACTCGTTGAGCACTTCAGGCGATGGCGCGTATTCCTGCCGGCAGGATGGGCAGATCCGGCGAACGAGTCGCTGCGACATGACTCCGATGAGCGACGAGCCGATGAGCGAAGACTCGATCTTGAGATCGAGCAGCCGCGGGAGCGCAGCAATCGCGCTGTTGGTGTGCAGCGTGCTGAGGAGGAGGTGCCCGGTCTGGGCGGCGCGGAAGGCCATCTCCGCGGTTTCCTGGTCACGAATCTCGCCAACCATGATGATTTCCGGGTCATGCCGGAGAAACGCCCGGAGATACCCAGCGAACGTGTTGCCGATCTCGTCGTTGACTTCCGATTGGCTCAGTTCGTCGTAGACGTACTCCACCGGGTCCTCCGCGGTGAGGATGCGGATCTCCGGGCGGTGAAGGTTCATCAAACAGGCGTAGAGTGTCGTCGATTTGCCGGACCCGGTGGGCCCGGTGACCAGGAAGATGCCGGTGGTGCGCTGGAGCAGCTCGTCGAGACGGGATGAGACGACGGGCGACAGATCGAGCTCGGCAATGGAGCGCGGCGCCCGCGCTCGATCCAGAATCCGGATGACGACGCTCTCGCCCGAGTAGCTCGGGATGACCGAGACGCGCAGGTCGATCGTGACCGTGCTCGCGCCGCGGTTGACCGACACCTGGAAGCTGCCGTCTTGCGGGCGACGCCGCTCGGCGATGTCGAGCTTGGAGAGAATCCTGATTCGCGACGTGATCTCGCGCATGTTCTGATCGAGATTGTCCTGCAGCCTCCCAAAGTGCGCCTGACGCAGGACACCGTCGACCCGGTAACGCACGTGCAGCCCCGACGGCAACATCTCCAGATGGATGTCACTGCAGCGGCTTTCGAGCGCGCGAAAGAGGATCTGCCGAAAGAGCTCATCCGCGCGCCGGGTTGCCTGTTCGTCGCCGGTGGCCGACGAACCCCGGCCCACGTCGGAAGGAGGGTCCACCGGCGTAATCAGATGGGCGTCAAGTGTCCCGGGCGCTTCCGGCGCCGCTTCATAGAGGCGCCGGAACGCCCGCTGGATCGCCCGGCTCGAGGACGTGACAACGGTGATGCCGAAGCTCGTGAGCCGCATCAGCTCATCGATCACGGCTCCGTCCGTCGGATCGTCCATGGCGACGGTCAGCGTCCGGCCGACTTGGGCGATCGGCAGCACCGAATGGCGCCGCGCGTAGCTCCGGTTGATCACGCGGGCAAGCCGGCGATCGATCGTCACCTTTTCGAGGTCGATAAAGGGCACGTTGAGCTGCTTGCTCAGCGCCTGCCGCATGGTGTCGTCCGTGACGTAGTTGAGCTTGACCAGCACCGCGCCGAGCGGAAGCTGCAGACTCCCCTGCTGGGCCAGGGCATGCTCGAGCTGCTGCTCGGTGATCGCCTGGTTGGCGAGAAGAATCTCGCCCAACCGGCAACGCCCGGTCGGAGCCCCGAGCGCGGCTTCAGACGCCCGTTTGGGGCTCCCCGCGGTCCTCGGCCCTACGTCTGCGAAGGGCATGCCGAGAGTGGGGACGTCACGGGGTGTCCGAGCGGGTCGTCCGGTCCGCCGGCCGTCGAGCGGATCGCGTCGGAGCCGCAAATACCGATGATCGTCTCTTTGCGGTGGTGCATTCCTCGATCTTCTCGATGAGCTCCGTGATGCCGAAGGGCTTCGCGATGACCGGCCATCCCGTGTCCCGGAGACTGGACATCTCGAATCCCGTCATGAGCAAGACCTTCACCTTGGGGCGAAGGTCGAGCACACGTCGAGCGAGCTTTCGACCGTCCATCAACGGCATGACCACGTCCACGAGCAGGAGATCAATGTTACCCGGCCGGTGCCTGGCCAGCCGGATCGCTTCGACCGGATCGTCAGTGAAGAGGACAAGATATTCCGCGGACCCGAGAATGTCCCGCGTCAACGGGCCTACGCTGGGATCATCGTCGACAACCAGGATCGTGAGAACACGCAGCGCCGGCGAGTGCTTGTCATTGCCTGGGAGAAGGACGGCGGGCGTCTTCTTGAGGAAGAGGAAGATTGAACCGTCGTCATCCGTTCGCCATACGATCGCTCGGGCGTCGACGGGGCACCCCTGGGGCGGGTTGAGATGCAGCGTCACAAGCGAAGCGTCTTCCAGCCGCTCCCCGAGGCGCACCTTGACGCCGAATTGACTCACGTCAATCGTCTCGCCGTGAAGCACCCGATCGTCCAGCTCCACGACCACCGGCCAGTTGACCTTGGTCCGTGGGCGTCGACGCGACTCCGGCCGCCGCAATTTGACGCGCATGATAGGTCCCCGGCCGTGAATGTGTAGCAAGCGACGTACCGTCGTCGCCGGATGATGGACATGCCACAAAATCCGCTACTTGTGGAGCACTCAAGGCTGCCGCCACACTTTTGTATGGCGCTTGTCGTCACATCACCGACGGATTTTGGAGAGTCAGGAGGATGGATGGTCACGCTTGCCGTCGCCCGGTGGTGCTGCTCCCGGGACGGATACCTCAGCGCGCCTAGGGGATGGCCCTGACGCCGCCCGGATTGTCGAGGGAGGAGAGATCGCCCGGATCCTTGCCGAGGTGGGTCGCGCGGATCACCCGGCGCATGATCTTGGCGCTGCGGGTCTTGGGCAGGTCGGCCGCGAAGAGCACGCGCTCGGGCTTGAGCGCCTTGCCCATTTGATGCGCGACGAGGTCCGAGATCTCCGCGCGCAGCGTTTCGCTGGGCGCAATGCCGGGGCGCAGCACGGCGAAGCAGACCACGGCCTCGCCCTTGATCTCGTGGGGCACGCCGATCGCCGCAGCCTCGGCCACCGCCGGATGGCTCACCAGCACCGACTCGACCTCCGCCGGTCCTCCGGCTGAGAACCTGAGTCACCTCACGCGGTCTACCACAGTCCGTACAGTCCGCCCAGTGCTAAGACCAACACCAGCGCCCAGAACGCCCAGAATCCAATCAAGGGCCACCGCCCGAACCTTCTCAGACCCGTCGGTGGCTTTGGCCGGCGACACATCAGCCCGGCAACCACCTAGGAGCCAGACGAACGACGAGGCCGAAGACCGCCGGAGCTTGGCAAAGAAGATCGACCACCACCTAAGCCGACGAACGCGCGCGCCTGTGCCCCAAACATCAGCCCCGGCCCACGAGCTTCCTTCTGGCCGATGTGATCCGCGAATACCTGAATGCCTCGAAGGGCTATAAGCGCTCCCACAAGGACGATGCGCGCTATGGGGCCATGTGGACCGAGCGCTTCCCCGGTCGCACCTTGGAGGACGTGACGCCGGCCGATCTTGAGCGCGTCAAGACGGAGCGGCTGGAGAATGTGAGCGCGGCCACGGTGAACCGGGAACTCGCCTTCCTCAAGCACGTCTACAACGTCGCCATCCGGGACGGTAAGACTGAGCGCAATCCCTTCGCGCGGATCAAGCTGCTCCGGGAGCCGAGCGGCCGGGTCCGCTACCTGACAGACGAAGAAGAGCCCCGGCTATTGGATGCGCTCGCTACTGACGAGGACCGCCAACGGGTCCTTCTTCTGCTCCATACGGGTCTCCGCAAAAGCGAGTTTCTAAGGCTTCGCTGGCGGGACGTGGATTTCAAGGCCGGCGGCCTGACCATTCCCCGGTCCAAAAACGGTGAGCGCCGCCACGTACCCATGACTTCCTCGGTCCGCGCGATCCTTGCCCGACGGCCACGATCCCTGGACGGGGCAGCCCTGGTCTTCCCCAACAGCGTCGGAGGCCCCCATGACCGCCGCTGGGCCGAGAAAGCCTTTCTAGAGGCCGCCAGAGCCGCCAGGATCGACAATTTCCGACTGCATGATTCCCCGGGGTCACACCTTCGCCTCTCGCCTCACTATGGAGGGCGTGGACCTCTTGACGATCAAGGAGCTTGGCGGCTGGCGGTCCCTCTCCAGGGTCTCGCGCTACGCCCACCTGTCGCCCTCGCACCGGAGCCAGGCTATCGAGCGCCTGGTCACCCGCGCGACGACGGGCGAAGACGCGCCGGTAGCCGGAGCGCAGTAGCACCATGATTGGCACCGGAAAGGAGGCTCGGAAAGAGGATGGGCGGGAAGTATGCGAAATGTGTGGAGCCGGGGGCGGGAGTTGAACCCGCGACCTACTGATTACGAATCAGTTGCTCTACCACTGAGCTACCCCGGCGTGTCCTGGCAACATCCTCGAGCGGCACAGGCGAGTATAGCAAAACCCTACTCACGCACCAGCGCCTCGATCTCGTCGCGGTGCCCGCCGAAGCCGAGAAACACGCGCTCGTCGATCACGATCGTGGGCACCGCGAGCCGGCCCGCCAGGCGGAACACTTCGGCGCTGGCTTCGGGGTCGCGGCCCACGTCGCGCACGTCCACGGCCGCGCCGCGCGACTGGAAGAACGCCAGCGCGGCTTCGCCGTCGGCATTGCCCTCCATGGTAAACAGCAGCACCTTCTTCACGGCGCCCCAAACATACCACCGCGCGCCCGAGTGCGGGTGGGCCGCGCTTGACCGCCCGCAGCGGCTCTGCTAGCATCCGCCGCTGCGTATGGCCATGGCATTTCTTCTCTCATGACTCGCGCGGATCTCATCGCGTCGATGGCGGCCGAGAGCGGCTGGACCAAGGCCGCCTCGGACCGGGCGCTGCGCGCGCTTCTCGCGTCGATCCGTACCTCGCTCAAGCGCGGGCAGCCCGTCACCCTGGTGGGCTTCGGCACGTTCTCCGTCGGCCGCCGCAAGGCGCGCAAGGGCAAGAACCCGCGCACGGGCAAGCCCATGAACGTCGCGGGTGGGCGGACACCCAGGTTCAAGCCTTCTCCCGAGCTCAAGCGGGCTATCCGGTAGGCTTTTTGCTTGGCCGGGACCCTCGGCTCCCGTACAATTACGTCAGTGCGCCTCCTCGTCGTGATTTTCTCTGCGGCCCTGCTCACCGCAGCCCCAGCCTGGGCCCAGGGTGATCGGCCTATGCACCTGAGCGCGGAGTCCGCCCTCCTGCTCGCCCCTGACGGTACGGTGCTCTTCGCCAAGAACCCGTCAGAGGACCATGCGCCGGCGAGCCTGGTGAAGCTCATGACGCTCTACCTCGCCTGCGAGGATCTGGAGGCGGGGCGCGCGAAGTGGGACGAGCCCGTGACCATCAGCCGGCGCGCCGCCGAGACCCCGCGCTATCGCATGGGACTCCGCGCCGGCGAGGATGTGCCCTTCCGCACGCTGCTCGAAGGCGTGGCCATCGCCTCGGCCAATGACGCCGCGACGGCGGTGGCCGAGCACCTCGGCGGCACCGAGGAGGCCTTCGTCGAGCGGATGAACGCCAAGGCCGCCCTCCTGGGCCTGGCCTCCACGCATTTCGCCAACGCCCACGGCCTGCCCGACCCCGGCGGGCGGAGCACCGCGCAGGACATGGCGCGGCTGATCGGCCACGTCGTCCAGGACTACCCCGCTTCGCGGCCCCTCTTGGGCGGAGCCAGCTTCATCTACCGCGGCCGCGTGCACAGCCGGCGCATCCCCCTCTTCCAGGATCCGGGCGGCGTGCAGGCGCTCAAGACGGGCTTCACGCGCGAGGCGGGCTACAACCTCGCCATCGCGGCGTGGCGGGCGGGCCAGCGCTTTCTCCTGATCGTGCTGGGCTCACAGACGCGGAGCCTGTCATTCCGCGACGCCCAGCAGCTCCTGCGCTACGGCTTTGCCGAGGCCGGCATCGAATCCGTCGAGGCGCCGCGTCGGCCAGCGCCGCCGCCGACGCGTCGGCCGACAGAGCGCCGGCGTCACGCCGCCTTCGCCGTCGGCCACCCCGCCTCGTCCCCAGACCGCTAGCCCGCGGGCTGCGGCAAGGAGATCCCCCGTGGCCAGACCCAAGGCCTTCGTCTTCGACGCCTACGGCACGCTCTTCGACGTCCACTCGGTGGTCGAGGCCGGGCGCGCCGTGACCGGCGATCCGCAGGCGCTCTCGGCGCTCTGGCGCCAGAAACAGCTCGAGTACACGTGGCTCCGGGCGCTCATGGGGCGCTACGAGGACTTCTGGGCTGTGACAGAAGCCGCGCTGCGCTGGGCGCTCGGGCGCCTCGGCATACGGGCCGGCGAGACTGAGATCGCCCGGCTGATGGAGGCGTATCTCTCGCTTGCGACCTTCCCCGAGGTCTCGGGCGCGCTCGCCGCGATGGCGGGCACGCCGCTCGGCATTCTCTCGAACGGG
Source organism: Candidatus Rokuibacteriota bacterium (assembly GCA_030647435.1). NCBI lineage: Bacteria > Candidatus Rokuibacteriota > Candidatus Rokuibacteriota bacterium. The sequence continues at coordinate 5,453 of JAUSJX010000145.1, read as the reverse complement.
TCGCCCAAGATGCTGGCCGCGGCGGTTCGCTCGAGCGGCCTCGAAGGCCGGCTCGCCCACGTCCTGTCGGTTGACGCCGTCAGGACCTACAAGCCGTCGCCGGCCGTCTACGAGCTGGGGACGCGGGCCTTCGGGCTTCCGGCGGGGGACATCCTCTTCGTGTCGTCCAACGGCTGGGACGTGGCGGGCGCCAAGGCCTTCGGCTACCGCGTCTGCTGGTGCAACCGCCTGGGAGCGCCGAGGGAGAACCTCGGCGTCACGCCCGATCTCGAGGTGTCGCGCCTCGACGAAATCCTCCCGGCTCTAGCCGATTAGGCTGCTGACAAACTCCCAGGCTGCTCAAAAAGGTCCAGATGCGAGGCGGCGCCCGAGAGCCGCACGCGAGGCGTAGTCTCTCTACGTTGAGCGTGCGGCCGAGGGCGCCAACGAAGCAGATGGGCCTTTTCCAGCAGCCTGGGCTAGGCGAGAAACTCGTTCGGCTTGTCGAAGACGCCGAGGACGATGCAGCCGTCGGGGCTCCACGCGTCGTGGACCGAGCCGGCCCGGCGCCACACGTAGTTGCCGGCCGTGCAGGCGCCGTCTTCGTCTACGAGCGTGCCCTCGAGGACAAAGCTCTGTTCGATGCCGACGTGGCGGTGGCTGGGCAGCCGCGCGCCGGGCTCCATCCTGGTCAGGCTCGTCATCCGCCCAGAGGGGTCCTCGTAGAGCTTCTTCGTGTACACGCCCGGGAAGCGCGTTGGCTCCCACTCGATCTTTGAGACGTCCATGTAGGTGGACCGCGTCGTCTCTTTGAGGATCATCTCGGCGTCCCTCCCGGCGCGGGCATACGAGCCGCCGGCGCCGCCGCGTAGGGTTCATCGCTCGGGCCGCGGGCCGGCCTTCGCATTCGGAAGCCGCAAGGGGTGGCCCTCACCGGGGCCGGTGTGGTCGGGGGCGGAGGGTAAGTCAAGAAGACCGGAGCGTCCTGGAGGCGCCGGGCAGGCTCAGGACGATCCGGCCGAGTCGCAGCGGGTCTACTTCTTGGCGAGTTTCCTCCGCTTCACGTACGCCCAAATCTTCTTCGTCATCTCGGAGGGGCCGATAGGCGCCCCGCCCATTACCGACTCCATGCTGTCCGTGCATCCCTTGAAGTTGATCGAGTAGCCGCCAAACGGCTTTTTCTTCGCCATGCTCTTCGCCATACGCTCTGTCCTCCCTCGAGTGGGTTTGGGATTCGCCGCCCGGCGCCTCCCGATAGGGCTGAGGGTATTATCGCCAGGCTACGAGGGAGCGCAAGCGAAAAATACAACCCCTAGGGGGGGCCCTACGAGGGGACGACTACCCGGTGGGGGTATACCCCCAGGGGGTGTCCCCCACGCCACCAGCACGCGGAAGGACACGCTGCAGGCCGCTCAAAAGGGTCCAGATGCGAGGCGGCTCCCCGCTGTTCGAGTTGAGCGACGGCCTGTGCCGTCGTGAGACGAGGGCTGGGTTGATTCCGCACGCGAGGCGTACGACTGTCTCAGCCCTCGCCTCGGGGCTCCGCCCCTCAGCTCGAACGGCCACGAGCGGGCGGCCGAGGGCGCCCCAAGAGTCTTCATGCTAAATGGCGCAGATGGGCCCTTTTCAGCGGCCTGCAAAGGCGGGCATGACGTCGCGGGCAAACCAGGAAAGCTGTTCCTTGAATTCCTTGGGTGGCATGCCTTCGGCCCAGTGGATCATCATGTGCTCGAGCCCGGGATATCGCGCCTCGAACTCGCGGATCTGCTCGATCACGAGCGCGGGCGGCCCGCAGAGCCAGGCCTTCTGCGCCACGCCCTCGCGAATACTCGGCGCGCGCGCGGGCGCGCCCGGCATGCCCCACGAGCGGCCCTCCTCGTCCGCGTAGCGCACGAAGCCGAAGGGCGCGAACCACTTGTAGCGCTCGTCGTGATAGGGCTCGACGCGCGCGACCGCCGCCTCGACGGTCTCGGCCAGGTAGAGGCCCACGCCCCAGCAGATGTCCTGACCGAGCGCCAGCTTCCGGCCGGCCTTGGCCGCTTCGGATTGGTAGGCGCGCACGACCTGGTCGAAGATGCGCTCGCCGTTGAGCGTGACCATGCCCTTGATGCCGCGCTGGGCGATGTAGGGCAGCGTCTTGCCGCTGGCGATCGGCTGCCAGATCTCGACCGGCAGGTGGACGGGGCGCGGCACGACGGTGATGTCGGTCAGCTGGTAGCCGCGATACTCCACGGGCGCGGGGATCGTGTAGTGCTTGCCCTTGAATGCCCAGGACTCCTCGTTGAAGCACTTGAGGAGCACCTCCATCTGCTCCTCGAAGAGCTCCTGGTTCGCCTTGTTGTCGAGCATGGGCGCGCCGAAGGTCTCGACCTCGCGCGTGTGGTAGCCGCGGCCGACGCCCATGATCACGCGCCCGCCCGTCATGATGTCGGCCTGGGCGTAGTCCTCCGCGAGCCGGATCGGGTGCCACATCGGCAGCACGTTGAAGGCGCAGCCGAACTTGAGCGCCCTGGTCTGCGTGGCGAGCCAGGTGCCGAGCAGGATCAGGTTCGGGAAGACCTCGTAGCCCTCGCGCTGGAAGTGGTGCTCGGCCGTCCAGAGCGCGTAGTAGCCCAGCTCGTCCATGTGCTGGGCGACTTCCTTCGCCGTCTGGAAGGCCTCGGCCAGCCGCTCGTTGGAATAGCGGCGCTCGTTGGCCGGCGTGCCGTGCAGCCCGACGTTGTCGAGCTCGATCTGGCCGACATACAGGACCGAGAACTTGGTGATCATTTCGCCCTCCAGCCCCCGTCCACGACGAGGCTGTGGCCGGTGATGTATCCCGCCTCGTCCGACGCCAAGTATCGCACCGCCGAGGCGATCTCCTCGGCGGCGCCGCGGCGCCCCGCCGGCACCACCGCGCGGACCTGCTCGTCGTTCACCGCGATGCCGCGACCGCTCATGTCCGGGATGTCGGGGCCGAGGATCTGCTGCGAGTGCCGGCGCAGATTGGTCAGGATGGGCCCCGGGCACACCGCGTTGATGGTAATGCCGCGGGACGAGTACGTGACGGCCATCTGGCGGGTGAGACCCACCACGCCGTGCTTGGCGGCGACGTAGGCCGCGCCGCCGCCGGTGCCGTTGAGACCCGCGACCGAGGCCATGTTGATGATGCGCCCCCGGCCGCGCGGCAGCATCTCGGCAAGCGCGCGCTTGCAGCCGAAGAACACGCCGGTGAGGTCGATGTCGATCACGCGGCGCCAGACGGCTTCGTCCATCTCGTCGACGTTGAAGTAGCCGTCGAGGACACCCGCGTTGTTGACCATGATCTCGAGCGGGCCGAGCGCCTTGACCGCCCCGTCGACGGCGCGGTCCACGTCGGCCGCCTTGCTCGTGTCGGCCTGGAAGGCCTTGGCCTTGCCGCCCGCCTTGGCGATGAGCGCCACCGTCTCCTCGGCCGAGGCCCCGTCGAGGTCCACCGCCCCGATGGCGGCCCCCACCTCCGCCAGCGCCTGGGCGATCGCGCGGCCCAGCCCCGAGCCTGCTCCCGTCACCACCGCCATCCTGTCGTTCAGTGCCATCGTAGACTTAGCTCCCCTCACCCTGCCTCTCCCCAGAGGGGAGAGGAGAAGTTGTGCGCACCCTCCGCTCCCCCCTCTCCCTCAGTGAGGGAGAGGGCAGGGTGAGGGTGCAGTCGTTAAATGGCCAAGGCGTAGCCGTCGCGCCGCGGATCCGCGCCGGCCATCCACGCCCCGGACTCGGGGTCGCGCGCTATCCCCTGGCCGCCGCCGACGACCCAGGACCAGTCGTCGAGCACGTTGATGACGTGCCCGCGCTTGCGAAGGTCTTCGCGCGTAGATTCCGGAATGCGTGATTCGACGTCGACAAGCCGGTCGCGGTAGACCCGCACGCGCGGCTGCTCGATCGCCTCCTGGATGTTGAAGCCGAACTCGAGAAGATTGAGCAGCATCTGGGGCTGGGTCTGGAGGATGCCGTAGGAGCCCGGCGTGCCGACGCTGAACGCGAAGGCGCCGTCCTTGAAGACCTGGGTCGGCGACATCATGGTGCCGGCCTTGCGTCCCGGCTTCACCACGTTTGGCGAGGCGGGGTCGAGGTCCATCCACTTGAGGATGTTGTTCAGGACCAGGCCCGTGCCCGGCACGGCGAAGCCGGAGCCGAAGGGAACGCCGAGCGTCTGCGTGACAGAGACGACCGTGCCGTCCGCATCCGCGCAGGCGAAGTGCGTCGTCTGCTCGTTGGCGAACTTGGCCGGATGCCCCTCCGCGATCTGTTCCGCCAGCTTCTCCCGGTTGTGCCGCTCGCCCTCGCTCACGGCCGCCCGTGCCGAGTCGATGCGCGCCCGCTGGGAGGCGGCATAGGCCTTCGAGAGCAGCCCCTTGATGGGCGTCTCGCCCGAATACGCGTACGCGAGGCGGTCGGCCGAGCCCAGCTTGATGGCCTCGATCAGGTGGTGGAGGTAGTTCGCGGAGTTGTGGCCCCAGCCGGCGACGTCGTAGCCCTCGAGGATGTTGAACGTCTCGAGCATCTGGAACGCGGAGAACGGCGGCGGCACCGAGAAGAGCTCCGCGCCGCGGTACGTGATGCGCAGGGGCTCGCGCCACTCGACCTTGAACGCTGCCAAGTCGGCCTCGGTGAGCCAGCCGCCCGCCTCGGTAACCGCGCGCGCTATGACGCGCGCGATGGGCCCGCGGTAGAAAGCCTCTGCCCCGCCCTCGACGACCTGGCGCAACGTCCCTGCCAGCTCCTTGTAGGTCGCGACCTTGCCGGGGCGGGGACCGCCGTTGCCCAAATAGAGCCGCTGCGCCTCGGCCGAGCGGCCGAGCTGCGGGCGCGCCTGCTCGATGAAACGGCTGCTCATCCACGTCAGCGGCACGCCGCCCTCGGCCCACTCGATGGCCGGGGCGAAGACCTTCGCGCGCGGCATGCTGCCGAAGCGCTCGAGGGCCGCGAGCCAGCCGCCGAGGTTGCCCGGCGTCGCGCACGACTTGGGACCGCCCGCCAGGTCGTCCTCGACGAGCCCCGCCGGGCCGGCCGCCGCCGGTGCTAAGCCGATGAAGTCGAGCACGTGACGCTCGCTGCCGCCGCGGCGGGAGACGAACATGAGCCCTATTCCTGCTGCGCTCGACATGAACGGCTCGACCACGTTGAGCGTCGAGCCGACGGCGACGGCGGCGTCCACGGCGTTGCCGCCGTCGAGGAGGATGCGGATGCCCGCCATGGACGCGAGCGGGTGGGCCGAGGCGACGGCCCCCCTCTTGCCCATGACGGCGGGGCGATACGCGTGACGATGAGGTGGCATGGATCCTCCAGGCGCGATTGATCGCACTCTAACCTGCTCTTCCAAGTAACATCATCACGCGGGTGAACCGGCAGGGGGTGAGACGTCCGCGGTTTTGGTGAGGGTGTAGCCGAGTTCCTGGGCCCGGCGCATGAGCTGGGAGACGACACGGCTCTGGTAGCGGCGCTCGTAGTAATCC
>JAUSJX010000144.1 GCA_030647435.1 Candidatus Rokuibacteriota bacterium | reverse complement strand
GGCTCGTGCTCGACGAGCCGCGCGAGGCGGCCGAGGCCGAGGACGATGCCGGAGCGCGCGGCGGGCGTGCCGACGAGCGCGGCGGTGCCGCCGCCCCACGGCACGATGGGCGTGTCGCTGGTGGCCGCCGCCTCGACCACGGCACGCACCTCGTCGGCGGAGCCGGGAAAGACGGCGGCCTCGGGCGTGCGGCCTTCGACGACGTACGGCGAGATCTCGATGCCGGTGAGGACGTTCGCGGGACCGACGATGCCGCGGAACGTCTCGAGCGGTGCTCCGGCCACCGATGCAACGCGCCCGGCGCTAGAAGCGCTGGGCGAGGCCCTTCTCTTCGATGGGATGCGGGCGGTAGGCGGGCCCGCTCTCGCCGCAGGCCTTGCGCGACGGGAAGATCTTGCCGGGGTTGCAGAGATTGCGCGGGTTGAAGGCATCGCGGAGGCGCCCCATGTAGTCGAGATCGGCCTCGGAGAAGATGAGGGACATGTAGTCCACCTTCTCGAGGCCGATGCCGTGCTCGCCCGAGATGGAGCCGCCCACGTCCGCGCAGACCTTCAGGATCTCGCCGCCCGCCGCCACCACGCGCGCCTCTTCGCCGGGAACGCGCGGGTCGTAGAGGATGTTCGGGTGGAGGTTGCCGTCGCCCGCGTGAAAGACGTTGCCCACGCGGAGCCCGTACGCCGCCGCGATCTCGTTGACGCGCCGGAGCACCTCGGGCAGCCGCGTGCGGGGAATGACGCCGTCCATGACCATGTAGGCGGGCGAGATGTGGCCGTAGGCGCCGAAGGCGCTCTTACGCCCCTTCCAGAGCAGCTGGCGCTCGGCCTCGTCGCGCGCAGCGCGCACGTCGCGCGCGCCGCAGTCGCGGCACGCGGCCATCACGCGCTCGGCCTGCGCCTCCATCCCCTCGCGGAGCCCGTCGAGCTCGATCAAGAGCGCGGCGGCGGCATCCCGCGGGTAGCCGCAGCCGAAGGCGTCCTCGACGGCCCCGATGGTCAGCTGGTCGATCATCTCCATGGCGGCGGGGATGAGACCGCGCGCGATCACGGCGGAGACCGCCTCGGAGGCCTGGTCGATCGAGTCGAAAACGGCCAGCACGGTCTTGACCGCCTGCGGCTGCTTGAGGATGCGCACGACGATCTTGGTCGCGATGCCGAACGTGCCCTCGGAGCCGACGAAGAGCCCCGCCATGTCGTAGCCCTGCGCCTCGCGGGTCCTGCCGCCGAGCCACATGATCTCGCCGTCGGGCAACACGACTTCGAGACCCAGCACGTGATTGACCGTCACGCCGTACTTGAGCGTGTGCGGGCCGCCCGAGTTGTTGGCGATGTTGCCGCCGACGGTGCAGGCCTGCTGGCTCGAGGGATCGGGCGCGTAGTAGAAGCCCTTGGGCCCGACGGCCCAGGAGAGGTGCAGGTTGACGAGCCCGGGCTCGACGACGGCGATCTGGTTGTCGTAGTCCACCTCGAGGACGCGGTTCATCCTCATCATTGAGATCACGAGGCCGCCTTCGGCCGGGAGGCATCCGCCCGACAGCCCCGTCCCCGCGCCGCGGGCCACGAAGGGCAGGCCTTCGCGGTTGGCGAGCTTCACTACGGCGGAGACCTGCTCGGTGGACGTCGGGAAAACGACGAAGTCGGCGAGGGCCCGGAAGAGCACGAGCCCGTCCGACTCGTAGACGAGAAGCTCCTCCGGCTCGGATAGCACGGATCCCTTGCCCAGGAGGGCGGTCAACTCGCGGCGAAGGGCCTTCTTGCGCGCGGCGTCCAAAACGACCATGCGCGGATTATACCTCTAGACTTCCCAGGGGGGATCGACGGCGATGGGAAGTTCAAGGAGGGTCGGGCCGGCGTGGGCCAGGGCCTTCTCCAGCGCTCTCGGAAGGTCGTCCACGCCCTCCACGCGATGTCCCTCAGCGCCAAAGGCGCGGGCCATGGCGGGGAAGTCGGGGTTGGCGAGATCCACCTCGCCGTACTTTCCGAAGATCCCTTCCTGGAGATACTTGATGGCGCCGTAGCGCTGGTCGTTGAGCACGAGGAAGACGATGCCGAGCCCGTACTTCACCGCCGTCGCCAGCTCGTTCACGGAGAACATGAAGCCGCCGTCGCCCAGCACCGCAAGCACCGGCCGGTCCGGATGCGCGACCTTGGCGCCGATGGCCGCAGGGACGCCGTAGCCGAGAGTGGCCGAGCCGACGGGATAGAGAAAGGTCCGGGGCTCCAGCACGGGGAAGTGCCACTCCATCCAGTAGTTGAGCCCGGTCTGGTCGTTGACAACGATGCCCTCGGGCGGAAGCGCTTGGCGGAGCATCGTAATGAGCCGGTCTGTCGTCTGCGTGTAGCGAGGCCACCGAATCTCGCGCTGGGCGCGGATCCACGCCGCGTCCCACTCTGTCGCGGCCGGGCCCTTACCGAGCGCGGCCAGGATCCCGCTCAGCCCGTTCCGCGCATCCCCTACGATGGCCACGCTCGCGCGGTGCACGAGGCCGATGACGGATGGATCGATGTCGAGGTGAATCAGCGTTTGCTCGGGCTTGAAGTCCAGCTTGAGCATGAGGCCCTTGGTAGATCGGTGGGTGAAGCGGCAGCCGACGGCCAACACGACGTCGGCCTTTTCCAGCGCGGCCTGGGTGGACCGGTAGTTGGGGAGGACACCAAGCCAGAGCGGGTCGGTCTCCGGGATGGCGCCGCGCCCCATCACCGACGTGATGACGGGAGCGCGGAGCCGGTGCGCCAGCGCGGCGAGCTCAGCGGCGGCCCCGGCTGAGATGACGCCGCCGCCGGCCACGATGAGCGGCCGCTTCGCCTCGCGCAGGCGCCGGGCGGCATCGTCGATCAGCCGCGTGTCGCACACGGGCGGCCCGTCGCGGAACGTCTCGCGCCGGCCCTCGGTCTTCGCGACGAGCAGATCGGTGGGCAGCGAGAGCGCGATGGGCCGCTGCCGCCCCGTGCGGAAGAGATGGAAGGCGCGTTCGACGGCGGCGGGGATCTCCCGCGCGTCGTAGATCGTCTCGGCCCAGCTGCAGACAGGCTTGAAGCAGTCGATCTGGTTGGACACCTCGTGCAGCGCGCCCAGGCCCTTGCCGATCAGCGCCGCGGGAATATCGGACATGAGGACCAGGACGGGCTGTCCGTCCGCAAACGATTCCACGAGGGGCGTCAGCACATTGGTCGCGCCGGGGCCGGTGGTGACGATGACCACGCCGGGCCTGCCCGAGGACCGCGCGTAGCCGTCGGCCATGAAACCCGCGCCCTGCTCGTGGCGGGAGAGGATGTGGGCGATGTCGTGCTGGCGGATCAGCCCGTCGTAGATGGCGAGGTTGTGGACGCCGGGCAGGCCGAAGACGTGGCGGACGCCCTGGGCGCGGAGAACTTCGACGACCCACTCGCCGCCGGTGCGCAAAGTCCCGCTCAGGCCGGCTTCTTGCCGGGGCGCTCCGCGACCGGGAAGCCGGCCTTCTTCCACGCGGCGAAGCCGCCGTCCATCTCGTAGACGGGCTCGAGTCCCATCTGCTGCGCGGTGTCAGTGCCGAGCGCTGACCGCCAGGCGCCGTTGCAGTAGAAGATGAAGCTCTTGCCGGACGCGAAGATGTCCTTGTGGTACGGGCTCTCAGGGTCGATCCAGAACTCCAGCATGCCGCGCGGGCAGTGAAACGCTCCGGGGATCATGCCCTCCCGTTCCAGCTCGCGCACGTCTCGTAGGTCTACGAAAACCGCGTCGCCCTTGGCGTGCCGCGCGCGCGTCTCCTCGAGGCTGAGCGTCGTGATCCTGGACTTCGCCTCGTCGACCATCTGCCGGAAGCCCTTCTTGAGCTTCATCGTGTCCGTCCTCGCGAAAAAGGTGGCTCCCCGAGCTGGACTCGAACCAGCAACCCCCCGGTTAACAGCCGGGTGCTCTACCATTGAGCTATCGGGGAACACCGGGAGCAGAACCGCTACGAAGTCTTTTGTATCACACGCTTGCCTCGCCGCCAAGGGACCCCCCTCACCCTACCCTCTCCCCCTCTGGGGGAGAGGGGAAATCTGGCCCCGTGCCCTCTCCCCATCGGGGAGAGGGTTGTGAGTCAGCCGACCTCGCGGCGGCCTTCGAGCGCCTTGGACAGCGTCACCTCGTCGGCGTACTCGAGATCGCCGCCGACCGGCAGCCCGCGCGCGATGCGGGTGATGCGCATGCCGAGGGGCTTCAGGAGCTTGGCGAGGTAGATGGCCGTCGCCTCGCCCTCGACGCTGGGATTGGTCGCGAGGATGACCTCCTCCACGCCCGGCGTCTCGAGCCGGAACAGGAGCTCGCGCACCCGCAGGTCCTCGGGCCCGATGCCGTCAAGCGGAGACAGCGCGCCGAGCAAGACGTGGTAGCGCCCGCGGAACTCGCCCGTGCGCTCGAGGGCTAGAAGGTCGTTGGGCTCCTCGACGACGCAGAAAATCCGCTGGTCGCGACGCGGGTCGCTGCAGATGCGGCAGGGGTCTTCCTCGGTGACGTTGAAGCAGATGCGGCAGTGGACGATCAGCGCCTTGAGCTGGGTCAGCGACTCGGCGAGCGTCCGCACTTCGTCGGCCGGGCGCTTCAGGAGGAAGAAGGTCAGCCGCTGGGCGGTCTTGGGGCCGATGCCGGGCAGCCGCTGGAGCGCTTCGATGAGACGCGCCACCGGCTCCGGGTAGTAGGCCATTGCTAGCGACTGGGGGGGAGCGACCGCCGCTCCTCCCCCAGCCCCCCCCACCGATTTGATCTCAAAGCGCTACATTCCTAAGCCGGGGATCTTGAGCCCGGCGGTCAACTTGCTCATCTCGGCCTGGACCATTTCGCGCGACTGCCTGAGCGCCTCATTGCAGGCCGCCAGCACGAGGTCCTCCAGCATCTGCGCGTCCTCGGGGTTGATGACCTCGCGATCGATCTTGATGGAGAGGATCTCCTGCTTGCCGTTGGCCTCGACCGTGACCATGCCGCCGCCGGCCGTCGCCTGGACCTTCTTCTTCGCGGCTTCCGCCTGCAGCGCCTCCATCTGCTGCTGCAGCTTCTGCGCTTCCTTCATGATGTTGCCAAAGCCTTTCACGGGGTCTCCTTCTCCTCGGGCGCGCGGGGCCTGACCGCCACGACCTCGCCCTGGAACATGGCAACGGCCGCCTGGACGGCCGGGTGGTTGAGGGCGCCCGAGGCCGCCGCGGCCTCCGCCGCGATCTCGACGCGCCGGGCTCCGGGGATGTGCTGCTGCACGGCGTGCGTGATGATCTCGCGGTTGGCGCGGTCGTTCAACATCTCGCGGTGGAAGGGACTCGCGACGAGCCCGATGGTCAGCACGGGGCCCTCGAGCCTCAGCGGCACGCCGTGCTGGACGACCGAGCCCAGGAGCGCCTTCTTCTTCAGAAT
>JAUSJX010000143.1 GCA_030647435.1 Candidatus Rokuibacteriota bacterium | reverse complement strand
CCGGTAGTCCGCGATGAACTGCACCCGTTGATCCATGCGTAACGTCTCCTGCCACGGCATCGAGCACCTCGGCTCGAGTCTGGCTGAAGGTGTTACCCATGTCCCCGGACTGTTCTGTAACCTATGTCACCGGACCGCACCGAAGTGCTGCCTAACCTTCAGATGGAGCCGACGCCCTTCAGCGGCTTCCGCGTGTTTCGGGCGCGGCTCATCTGACACGTTAGCTGGACAAGACCATTCAGGGCGGCCCCTCGTCTTATCGGGAGTACCTAGGAGGTAGACCGATGACATTTGCCACAATTCGTGCGGCGGCGGTCGTGACCGGAATACTCGTCGGCGTAGGTGCTTCAGCGCAAGAGGTGTACGTCCCGGGCAACGGCGTGTCGGCGCCAGTGCTCGTCAAGTCGGTCCAGCCGACGTACACCGCGGAAGCCAAGGAACACAAACTAGAAGGCCTGGTCGGACTGACGGCCGTCGTCCAAATGGACGGTCGAGTTGGTGACGTGTCGGTCAGGACGTCGCTGGATCAGACCTATGGTTTGGATCGACAGGCAGTCGAAGCCCTCAAGCTGTGGGAGTTCAAGCCGGGCATGAAGGATGGGCGGCCGGTCCCCGTTCGCATCTCCGTCGAGTTGACATTTACGCTCCGCTAGTTGCTGCTAGCGCGGCCACGACTGAAGGCGCCAACCAGCCAGCCAACATTGCGCTGGATCCGACGCTGCGCGGCGGTGGTATCGTGACGCCGCGCAGCTCGGCTCAGCGCTACCGTTGGGCTGACAGAATCTAGAGGCGAGACAGCCAGTAGCCTGGCCGACGGCGATCATGCGCGAACGCAAGAATCCGAATCGCACCGTCCCATTCCAGGTAGACCACGTGGTACGGGAATCGCTCGATCGGGAATCGACGGGCGGGCACGTCGCTCGGAACGCGGGGCACCACACGGCCAATCTGCGGCCACCGGGCAATCTGGCTCAGCGCGGCGTCCACTGCCTCCACGAACTCCACGCCCAAGCCGGGGCGCTTCGTGCTGTACCAGACGGCGGCGTCTTCAAGTTCTGCGGAGGCCTCAGGCTCAGGCCGAAAGGCTCGGTTCATCGAGACGTCAGGCGGTTCACCACCCGGGCCCGCACGTCCTCCCACGCCTCGCCTGCTGATTCGCCGCTCATCACGCGTCTGGCGCGACGCTCAATCTCGTGGGCCCAGGCGGCCTCGACTTCGGCCGGACTGTCTGGCGGGGCGTCGTCCAGGCTCGCCAGGAGCTCCGCCGCCACGTCAGCCCGCTCAGCGGTCGGCAGGGTTAGCACTTCCCGAAGAAGGGCTTGCGCTCTGGAGGTCATGTCGCCATTCTAGGGCGCAGTCAACGGAGCAACAAGCTTGGTTTCGACTCGCCACCAGCAGCAGCCCAACACGCCGCTGTAGCCGACGAGCGGGGCGGGCAATGAGCCGCTCGCGGCTGAGCGGCAACACGTTAGACCGCTGAACCGACGTTCTCTCCTGTTCCCCACGACACATTGCACGTTGTATATCGCAGGCGTATACTCCAGCCGTGGGCTCACTCCCCGAGTTCTGGCCGGACATCGAAGGGTTTCAATGGGACGACGGTAATGCGTCTAAGAACTGGACCCGCCATCAGGTCAGCCAGACGGAAGCGGAACAGGTCTTTCTGAATCGTCCGCTCGTCGTGGTTGGGGCGCCGTTCAGAAGTGAACCCAGGCAGTTTGCGTTCGGGCACACGGACGCGGGGCGACTGCTCACCGTGGTGTTCACGGTAAGAGACTCGCGGCTGCGGGTTATTTCGGTGCGGCCCATGAGCCGGCGGGAACGGAGGGGATATGGCCAAGCGAGCGACAACTAAGAAGGCTCCCGCGTTCGCTTCGGAACGAGCGGAGCGAGAGTACTGGGAGACACACGATGCGGCTGACGTGGTCGATTGGGCCAGCGCTCGCCAGGTTGTGTTTCCCAATCTCAAGGCATCGACTGAGACTATCTCGCTGCGTCTGCCCACGTCCTTGCTCGCAGACCTCAAGGTCCTGGCCAACAAGCGAGACGTCCCGTACCAGTCGCTGCTGAAGGTGTTCCTGGCCGACCGTGTGACGACCGAAACCACCGGACACACGCGGTCTAACAAGGCGCTGCAGCCGACGAGCCACGCTCGACGACGGACGGCTCGCGGCTGAGCGCTGCCGTTAGCCGGATCGAACCCGACTCGCCTGCCCCTCCGAAAGCTGGCACAATTCCGGGGTGAGTCCGACCGTTCTCCAGGCGGGGCCGTATCGGTTCTTCTTCTTTTCCAGCGACCGAGGTGAACCGCGACACGTCCACGTCGGACGAGAGGACCGGTTGGCCAAGTTCTGGTTGGAACCGGTCCAACTGGAGTACAACCACGGCTTCTCGTCGACCGAGATCGCTCGAATCAGGCGTCTGGTCCAGCAGCACACCGATGAACTCGTGAGGGCATGGGATGGCTTCTTCCGCTCTGGCCGTTGAATCCGCGTTGGCGCGGCAGGTTCGTGTAACAGCCGACCACTTGGTGGTCGAGTTGCAGGACGACCGCGTGGTGTCGGTGCCCCTGTCGTGGTTTCCCCGTTTGGCCGGAGGCACACCAGCCGAACGTCGGCGCTGGATCCTGCTGGGTGGCGGCCTTGGCATCCATTGGCCCGCGCTGGACGAGGACATCGAGGTCGAGGCGCTGCTTTTGGGGCAGCCCTCCACAGAGAGCCCCGCTTCGTTGCGTCGGTGGCGGGCACGCAAGGGCCCGGCTAACAAACGAATGGAGCCGACGCGGAAGCTCCCTCGATAAAGTAGACACTTCCACCTAACAGCAGGAGGTGTCCGATGCCCAGGGGCGGGAGCGGCTATCCCTTCGCCTGCATGCGGGCCCAGGCGTCCTTCAGGGTGACCGTGCGGTTGAAGACCGGCGCGGCGGGCGTGGAGTCGAGGTCCATGCAGAAGTAGCCCTGCCGCTCGAACTGGAAGCTCGAGCCGGGCGCATTCGCGGCGAGCGCCGCCTCCACTTTGCAGCCCGTCAGGACCTCAAGCGAGTTCGGGTTCAGGTCCGCCAGCCAGTTGTCGTGCGCGTCGGGCAGTTCCGAGGCGAACAGCCGGTCGTAGAGGCGCACTTCCGCATCGTGGGCATGGGCGGCGGATACCCAGTGAATGGTGCCCTTCACCCGGCGCTGGGCCGTTTCACCCCTCAGCGACTCCGGGTCGATGGTGCAGCGCAGTTCCGTCACGGCACCCGTGGCGTCCTTCACGACCGATTCGCACTTCAGGATATAGGCGTAGCGCAACCGCACTTCGCTCCCAGGCGAGAGCCGGAAGAACTTCTTCGGCGGGACTTCCATGAAGTCCTCGCGCTCGATGAAGAGCTCCCGGGAGAACGGCAGCCAGCGCGTGCCGGCCCCCGGGTCCTCGGGGTTGTTGATGGCTTCCAGCGCCTCGACACGATCCTCCGGGTAGTTCTCGATAACCACCTTGATCGGGCGGAGCACGGCCAGTGCCCGGCTGGCCCGCCGGTTCAGGTCCTCGCGGACGGCGTGCTCGAGCACGGCCACGTCGATCACGTTGGCCTTCTTCGCCACACCCACACGCGCGCAGAAATCCCGGATCGACTCCGGCGTGTACCCGCGGCGGCGCA
>JAUSJX010000142.1 GCA_030647435.1 Candidatus Rokuibacteriota bacterium | reverse complement strand
GTGATTCCTCCTATGCGGCGAGGGCCGCTATCTCTTCGAGCGACCAGATGTGATCGGCTACGCCCGCTTCCATGGCCGGAGTATGTCACAGCTAGCCGCACTTCCGATCTCGGCCACTCAGTCAAACTGAGACACTACCCGCGGCTCGGCTTGGTTGACACGCCCCGGCCGGGCATGTCACTCTGCTGTTCGTCCTTTCGACCTAGATTCGTATATGCGAACATCCACAGCGAAGACACAGCCTGCTTCCGTTGTCCCGCCGCGGGTCCACAACCGCGACGCGGGACCCCGCGCCCTCGGCCGAGCTCTGGAAGTGCTCGAGGCGCTCGCCCGCCGCCGCGACGGCGCGACCCTCTCCGGGCTCTCCCGGCGGCTGGGCTCGCCGAAGAGCAGCCTCCTGTATCTCCTCCGCCCGATGACGCGTTTGGGCTACCTCGCGCGCAGCCCGGAGGGGTACTACCGGCTCGGCCCCGCGGCCTTCACGCTGGCCATGGCGGCCTTGTCCAACCGCGAGCTGCCCGAGCTGGCGCGGCCCTTCCTCGTGGACCTGGCGGACAAGAGCGGCGAGACCGCGCTCATCGCGACCATGGCGGGAGACGCACCCGTCGCCGTCTACATCGACAAGGTGGAGAGCCGCAACACCGTCCGCTACACGGCGGGCATCGGCGAGCGCAGGCCGCTGTACTGCTCGGCGATCGGGAAGCTCTTGCTGGCGTACCTGCCGCCCGCGCGCCGCCAGGAGTACCTGAAGGCGACGCGGCTCAAGGCCTTCACACCGCAGACGCCCGTGACCCGCGCGGCGCTGCGCCGGGCGCTCGACGAGATCCGGAGCACCGGACTGTCGGTCTCCGTGGACGAGATCGCCCAGGGCGCCGCCGGCATCGCCGCGCCCGTCTTCGACCGCCATGGCCAGGTCCTTGCGGGGCTCGTTCTGGGCGCCCCGAGCCAGCGCGTCCTGGCCGAGCAGCCGCGCCTGGCGGCCCTCGTCGTCGAGAGCGCGCGCGACCTCTCCCGCGTCATGGGCTTCGGGGCCGAGCTGCCCGGATGAACCTCGTCTCCGAGTCGCTGTCGCTCGACGACTACGAGCAGGCCGTCGAGCTCTTCTTCGAGCGCGGCTGGACCGACGGGCTTCCGGTGGTCCTGCCGACGCGCAAGCGCGTCGAGGCCCTGATCGCCTACGTTGGGCGCGATCCCCAGGCGAGCCTGGGGCCGGTCCCTCCCAAGGGCGGGGAAGCCACGGTCGAGAAGCTCGCCATCAACGCGGTCATGGGCGGCTGCCGCCCCGAGCACTTCCCGGTGGTGCTGGCTGCGATGGAAGCGATGATGGACCCCGCGCACAATCTCAACGGCGTCAGCCAGACCACGCACATGTGCGTCTCGCTCGTCATCGTCAACGGCCCCATCGCGCGCGAGCTGGGCTTCAACTCGCGCGACGGCGTCTTCGGCAATGGCTACCGCGCCAACGCGGCGGTCGGCCGGGCGGTGAGGCTGGCGCTGTGGAACCTGGGCGGCGCCGTCCCGTGGGACACCGACAAGTCGACGCTCTCGCACCCCGGCGAGTACGCCTTCTGCATCGCTGAAGAAGAAGAGGACAACCCCTGGCAGCCGCTCCACGTGGAGCGCGGCTGCCCGGCGGGCTCGGATGCGGTCACGGTCTTCGCCTGCGAGGGGCCGCACAGCGTCTTCTGCTACGGCACGCCCGAGGAGATGCTCCACGTGCTGGCCGACTCGATGTGCTCGCTCGGCAACAACAACATGCACGTCATGGGGCAGACGCTCGTGACGCTCAACCCGCTCAACGCCGAAGAGTTCGCCAAGCGCGGCTGGTCGAAGCAGGACGTGCGCCTCTACCTCTGGGAGCACGCGCGGCGGCCGCTGTCCGACGTGCGCGCCTGCGGCGTGATCCACGAGCAATTCAGGAAGATGGAGCGCGACGCCGGCCGCTACCCGCTGCGCTACGACCTGGACAACCCGACGACGCGGCTGCCCGTCACGCCGACGCCCGAGGACATTCACATCGTGGTCGCCGGAGGCAGGAGCTACTTCGCCGCGGTGCTGCCCGGCTGGGGCGGCTTTGGCGGATTTGCCGTCACCCGACAGGTTCGACGCCCCGGCAGATAGGAGATTTCGCCATGGAGATTCTAGTTCCGGTGTGGCCGGCCGCAGACACGCCGCGCCCACCCAAGACGCGCCCACAGTCGCTCGCGGGCGCGCGGATCGCGCTCGTGGACGACAACCTCGACATCCCCTTCACCACCCACCTGGAAGCGCTCCTCGGCGAGCGTCACGGCGCCAAGGTGGAGCGCCTCGTCAAGCCCTCGGGCACGGCGCCTTCGCCCCGCGAGCTCATCGACGGCGCCGCGGGCGCGCACGCCGCCATCGTCGGCATCGGCCTCTGAGGCTCGTGCACGTCGGGCAGTGTGCTCGACGCCGCGGCGCTGGAGAAGCGGGGCATTCACACCGTCACCATCGTCTGGGACAACTTCGAGACGGCCGCGCGCACCCAGGCGCGGCTTCAGGGCCTGCCTGACCTCGAGCTGGTCGTGATCCCGCACCGCAAGGGTGGGGAGACGGCCGACGACCAAAGGCGCAAGGCCGAAGCGGCCCTTCCTGCTATTATCACCGGGCTCGTTCAACCCCTCTAGAGAGGAGACATCGATGAAGACGCTCAACGTGACGGTTCTCGCGGCCCTGGCGGTGGCCCTCGTGGCCGGCGGGGCCGCAGTCGCCCCCGCTCCCGTCTTGGCCCAGGCCAAGCCGATAGTCTGGAACCTGCCGACCGTGGCGGCGCCGACCTACTACCACACCGTGAACTACAACGCCTTTGCAGCCAAGGTGAAGGAGAAGTCGCAGGGCCGGATGGAGATCCGCGTCCACCCCGCTTCCTCGCTCTACCCGGGGCCGGAGCTGATCCCCGCCGTCCTCGACGGGCGCTCGGAGGTCGGCACGATCCTCGCGTCGTACCTGACGGATGTGCTCCTCGAGATGGGCCCGCTCGAGCTGCCCTTCATGACCTCGAGCGTGACGGAGCACAAGAAGGCGGCGATGCAGCTCCGGCCCTTCTACACGGAGATGCTGGCGAAGAAGGGCCTCAAGCTCCTCGTCATCAGCACGTGGCCGTCGCAGCAAATCTTCTCCACCGTGCCCATCCGCACCGTGGCCGACTGGCAGGGCAAGAAGATCCGCGTGTACGGCGCCGATTCGGCCAACATCACGCGCATCCTCGGAGGCTCGCCCGTCAACATCGCCTTCGGCGAGGTCTACTCCGCCCTCGAGAAGAAGACGGTGGACGGCGCCATGACCTCCGCCACCAACGCCGAGCCCATGAAGTTCTTCGAAGTGGCGAAGTATCTCGACTACTGGTTCCTCGCCGGCGCCGCCCAGGAGTGGCTGGTGGCCAACCAGAAGGCCTGGGACGCTCTCCCCAAGGACCTCCAGCAGATCGTGCTCGACTCCATCAAGGAAACGAACCTCGAGGAGAAGGAGTGGCAGGACGCCATGGCCTTCGACGAGCGGACGCGCAAGCGCCTGCCCGAGCTGGGCATGACGGTGGTCGATCCGCCCAAGGAAGAGCTCGAGAAGGCGCGGAAGGCCGCCAAGGCCGCCTGGGACACCTGGCTCCAGCGCACGGGCGCGGACGGCAAGCGGGGGATGGACCTCGCGTTGAAGGCGCTTGGCCGATAAGCACCCCGGCGTGATCGGGAGGGCGTCGAAGGCGGCGGCACTGCTCTCAGGGCTCGCTACGCTGGCCCTGGCAGTGCTGATCTCCTTCGACGTCCTCATGCGCTACTTTTTCAACCGCCCCCAGCTCATCGTGGACGAAGTGGCGCCCTTCCTCCTGATCCTCGTGATCTTCGGCGCGGCCGCGCAGACCTTCCGCGTGGGCGGCCACGTCCGGGTTGACCTCATCACCTCGCACCTGCGCCCCGTCGTGCGCGCGTGGCTGCGCGCGCTCAACCTCGCGATCGGCATCGTCTTCCTCGCCGTCGTGATCTGGGTCACCGCACAGTCGGCGCTGACGGCGTACCGCTACGGCCGCGTCTCGGCGGTCATGCTCTACCCGCTCTGGGTCTTCATGCTTCTGATCCCCGCCGGCCTCCTGCTCATGGCGCTGTGCATGGCGGGGACGCTCCGCCGACAGCTCATCGCCGTGCTCGGGCCGCGGGCCGGGCGAGATGAAGTGCCGCCCTCGCCGGAGGTCGGGTGAGCGAAGCCGGTTTCGGCACCCTCCTCATCGCGCTGATGTTCCTCCTCTTCGCGATGGGGCTCGAGATCTCCATCTCGATGGGCGTCGTGGGCGTGCTGGGGCTGCTCTACCTCAAGGGTTGGACGGTGGGGCTCGGCGTGGTCGGCTCCATCGCCTGGTCCAACGCGACGAGCTTTTCCTTCATCGCGCTGCCGCTCTTTGTTTTCATGAGCGGCATCCTGCTGCACTCCGGCATCGGCAAGGGGCTCTTCACGGCCGTCGCGCGCTGGGTCGGTTTCCTGCCCGGCGGGCTCGCGGTGGCAAGCATCTTCTCGTGCGCGATTTTCGCGGCGGTGTCGGGCTCCAGCGTGGCGACGGCCGCCACCATCGGCATGATCGCCATTCCCGAGATGGAGCGCCGCGGCTACGCGCGCCCGCTCATCATCGGCTCGCTCGCCGCGGGCGGCACGCTCGGCATCCTGATCCCGCCGTCCATCCCGATGATCATCTACGGGGTCATGACGGAGACCTCGGTCGGCCACCTCTACATGGCGGGGATCATCCCCGGCGCCGTGCTGGCGCTGATGTTCGCCGTCTACGTGATCGGTTACGCGATGATCTGGCCGGACTCGGCGCCCCGCGTGGCCGAGGACCGCGGGACTTTCCGAAGCAAGCTGCGCTCCTTCCGCGAGGTCGCGCCGGTCGCCATCCTGATCTTCGTGGTGCTGGGGTCGATGTACCTCGGCATCGTGACGCCCACCGAGGCGGCGGCGCTCGGCTCCGTCGTGAGCCTGGTGCTGGCGCGCTGGTACGGGAATCTCAATTGGCGGACGCTCAACCAGGCCTTCCAGGGGACGGTGCGCACGACGTCCATGGTCATGCTGATTATCATCTTTGCAGCGATTTTCAGCCACGTGATCGCGCTCATCGGAGCGCCCAAGGCGCTCCTCAGCACCGTCATCGCCTTAGGACTCCCCAAGTGGGCGCTCTTCACCGTGGTCTTCAGCTTCCTCCTCGTGATCGCGTACGCCCTCGAGGAGCTGTCGGTGATGATCATCCTCCTGCCGATCCTCTTCCCGCTGATCACGGGGCTCGGTTTCGACCCGGTCTGGTTCGGCGTCATCATGGTGGTCTGGCTCGAGATCGGTTTCATCACGCCGCCCGTCGGGCTCAACCTGTTCGTGATCCAGGGGCTCATGCCCGGCACCGGCGCCCGGGAGGTCACCATCGGCACCACGCCGTACGTCATCCTGATGATCATCCTGGTCGCGATTCTCTTCGTTTTCCCTGACCTCGCTCTCTGGCTTCCCGCCCAAATGATGCCGGGCCGTCGTTGATAGGGCGTCGAGAAGGGTCCAGATGCGAGGCGGCGCCTGAAGGCCGCAGGTGAGGCGTAGCCCTGCTACGTTGAACCTGCGGCCGAGGGCGCCAACGAAGCAGATGGGCCCTTATCGGCGGCCTGGCTTCAGATAGAGTGGACTGATGAACGTCGGCAGGTGGTGGAGGCAGCGCCGCGCGCGCCTGCTCCAGCTGTGGGCGGTGGGGCTCGTGGCCGCCTGCGCCGTCACGGGCGCCTCGGCCATGGGCTACCTCGAGTCGCTGCAGGCCCGCGCCCTCGACCTCCTGATCTACCTCCAGAGCCCGCGCCAGCCGTCGGGTCTCGTCATCGTCGCGATCGACGATGCGGCCTTCGACGCGCTCGGGCGCCGCCAGCCGCTGCCGCGCGACTACCTGGCGCGCGTGCTTCGCGGCGTCACGCGGGCGGGCGCCGTCGCGGTCGGGTTCGACATCTCGCTGCGCACCGCGGGCGCGCCGCAGGCCGACCGCGCGCTTGCCCGCGCCATTGTCGACTTCGGGGCGCGCGGCGAGCGCCGGCTCGTCGTCGCAGGCACGTCGCTGCCGGAGCGCGGTCCGCTCGCGGATCGCGCCGTGGCGCGGCTCGTGGTCCCGAGCGCGCCCGACGTCCCCGTGGACGCCGACGCCGTCGTCAGGCGGGTCTCCCTTCAGGTGGGCCGCGCGCCCGCTTTCGCCGCCGCCGTCGCGAACGTGCCGGTTCCCGACGGCGCGACGGTGTACCGGATCAACTTCATCGGTCCGGCGGGCAGCTTCCTCACCATTCCCTCGGACGCCGTGGCGGCGATCGGCGACCTGGGTGTGGATATTGCGGGTGACAATCCGTTGAGAGGCCGCATCGTGCTGCTCGGCGGCACCTTCGCCGACGGGCGGGACGTGCACCGGACGCCCTACGGCTTCATGCCCGGCGTGGAGATCCAGGCCAACATCGTGCACATGCTGGTGACGGGGAGCCTCGTCCGCCCAGCCGGGTGGCTCGCGGGGTTCGCCGTGCAGCTGATCGCGGTCCTGCTGGCCGGCCTCGTCATGGTCGCCGTCCGCCCGCTCTGGGGCACCGTGGTCTGCCTGGCCGGCGCGCTTCTCCTGGGCGTGCCGGCCAGCTACGTGGCCTTCAGCCGCGGCGGCTACTGGGTGGACTTCCTCTTGCCCGTGGCGGTGACCTCGCTCCTCGGCGTGGGCGCGGATGTGCTCGCGAGGCGGCGGCTGCGCGATGCCCTCGGCCGCTACGTCAGCCCGGAAGTCGCCGCGCGCGTCGAGCGCAATCCCGCCGAGCTCGCGGGCGAGCGCCGCCAGGTGTCCATCCTCTTCACCGACCTGCGCGGTTTCACGACGTTGTCGGAGCGCATGGCGCCTACGCTGATGGCGGAGCGGCTGACCGAATATTTCGACGCCATGACGGCGACCATCTTCGCCCGTCGCGGCATGGTCAACGACTTCATCGGCGATGCCATCCTCGCCGTCTTCGGCGCCCCGCTCGACGACCCGGAGCACGCGCGCCACGCCATCGAGAGCGCTCTCGCGATGGGCGAGACACTGGCAGGGCTCAACCGGCGCTGGCAGGCCGAGGGGCTGCCGCCGCTCCGCATGGGGTTGGGCATCCACACGGGCGAGGTTTTCGCGGGGAATGTGGGCCGGGCAGGCAAGGTGAAGTACGCTGTGGTAGGCGATACCGTTAACCTGGCCTCGCGCGTGGAAGGCTTGAACAAGGAGCTGGGAACGACGATGCTGGTGACTGAGGCCGCCTACCGGGCGGCGGGGCTGGATCTCGCGGTAAACGACCGCGGCCCGATCAGCGTCAAGGGAAGAGAGGAGCCCGTGCGGGTCTACGAAGTCATCGGACTGAGACCCGCCGCGGGGGACTGAGACCCGCCGCGGGTCCGGGAGGCTCGAAGCCATGACCATGAAAATCGCATGGGCGGCACTGGCCGGCGCGCTCGTGCTGGCCCTCGCGGCGCTCGCGTCGGCCGCGGACCCGGTCGGCGTGCTGACGGAGATCCGCGCTGAGCGCGGCCGCGTCGAGGTCAAGCGGGCGGGGGAGCCCGAGTGGAAGGCCGCCCAGCCGCTCCTTGCGCTGCGTCCCGGCGACCAGATCCGCGCCACGGGCGAGGCCCGCGCGTCGCTCGTCTTCACGGGCGGACGCGGCGCGCAGCCGGTCTCGGTGGCGAACTCGCCCTTCACGGTGCAGGCTCCCACGGCGGCCGGCGCGAGCGACAAGGTGCGCGGTCTCGTCGGCGGCGTCACCGACTTCCTCGCGGGCAAGCAGAAGGACCTGGCCTATCTCCCGCTGTCCGTGCGCAGCGTGCGGCCCCCCCGTCTCGCGCAGCTCCAGCCGCGCGAGACCAAGCTCCTGCCCGGCGCCGTCACCTTCGAATGGTCCGGCTCCGACACGCTCCGCTACAAAATCCGCGTCCTGGGGCCGCAGGGCATTCTCTGGGAGCAGGCCAATCTCCCGCGCAAGCCTGTCGTCTATCCGGCCTCGGCGCCCGCGCTCGAGCCTGGAGTCCGCTACTTCTGGCAACTGGAGACCGAGGGGCAGCCGATGCAGCAGGCGGAGTTCCAGATCCTGCCCGCGGCCGAGGCCAAGCGCGTGCGCGAGTCGCTCGACATCCTCGTGCCCGCTTCGCTGCCCGGCTACCCGCCCTCGAGCGTCGCCCTTATGCGCGCGGGCTACGTGCTCCGCGACGGGCTCTACGCCGACGCGCGGCGCGAGCTCCTGACGGCGCTGGCCGGCGATCCCGACGAGCCGACCCTCCACCTGCTGCTCGGCCAGGTCTACGACGCGATCGGCCTGGGCGAGCTGGCCCAGCGCGAGTTCATCGAGGCGCGCGACCTCTCCGGCCGCCGCTGAGGCCGATTTGACAGGCGCGGCCGAGCCAACGTACGGTCGGGGAATAGGTCTCTTGGGCATGAAGACGACCCCGGCCCGGCTCGCTCCGTTCATCCTCTCGCTGCTCCTCCTCTGCCCGGGGCCCGCCCCGGCGCAGCCCAAGCCGCGGGCCGAGCGGCCGACCTATACGCTCGGGGAGAAGTGGATCCGCAGCGACGGGCTCTACGAGCTGATCCGGGTGGAGAAGGACCGCTACGTCTTCTCCGCGCGGCCGAAGTGGGAGATCCACCTCAGCAAGGACCTCGGCATTGCGCGCATCCAGCGCGGCGACGGCATCATCGAGTTCACCCACCCGATCGATCTCAAGTGGCCGCTCGAAGTTGGCCAGACGGGCTCCCAGAAGACGGCCTGGCAGACCCCGAGCACCTCGGGTCGCTGGCCCCCTATCGGGGTCACCTGGAAGGTCGACAGCTACGAGGACGTGAAGGTTTTCGCGGGCACCTTCAAGGCCTTCCGCATCCTCATGACGATCACACGCCAGGACCGCAGCCAGCTCCAGAACACTCTTTGGTACGCGCCCGAGGCGCGACAGTTCGTCAAGATGGATGGGGCGACAGGCCTCCTCAAGTTCCAGATCGCCGGCCTCGACCGCCCGACGGCGGGGCCGATCCAGTTCGCGCTGGAAGGACTGCCCGAGAGGGACCGCATCGGCGTGGACGGCTTCACCATCGGCGGCAAGGTGATGGCGGGCAAGGGGCTGACGACGGTGACCGTCACGGTCAACGGCGCCGAGGTGGCGACGCGCGACGAGCGGAGCGCGCCCAAACCCGAGATCGCGCTCAACGTGCCCATCAAGCTCCGCGAGGGCAAGAACGTCGTCATCGTCACGGCCACGGATGCCGATGGCACGAGCCGGCAGGAGGCCCGCGGCGTCCTTTATCTCCCGCCCGGAGGCTCCGCCGTTGCGGGCTTGCCGGGCGGCGGGCCGCCGTCTGAGGGTCGTCCGGGTCCGCCTTCATTCCCGAATCGGCCGGGCGGCCAGGCCCGTCCGGGCTTCCCCGGCGCCGCGCGTCCCGGCGGAGAGCCCCCTGCCCAGCCGCAGCCGCCGCAGGCGCAGGCGCCGCAGCCGCCGCAGCCGCAGCCGCCCCAGCCGCCGTCGCCGCCCCCTCGGCCGCCTCAGGTAGCCGCCGTGCCACCGGCGCCCGCGCCCGCCGTCGTCCCGCTCCAGGTGACGCTGTCGTCCCCGACCGAGCAGGCCCGCGTCGAGCAGGAGACGGTGGCCCTGGCCGGGCTGGCCTCGGGCGGCAAGCAGGTGCGCCGCGTCGTCGTCAGCGTCAACGGGGTCGAGGTCTCCCGCCAGGACCCCGGCGCGCCGTCCGTTGCGGTCAACTTGCCGCTGAAGCTTCGGGAAGGCCCGAACACCGTCGTCGTCACGGCGACCGATGCCGACGGCGTCACCCAGCAGGAAGTGCGCACGGTGCACTACGAGAAGCCCGCGCCGCTGGATCTCTCGTTCCGCTATCCCGAGGACCGCTCGCGGGTCACGGAAGACTCGAGCGTGGTCGCGGCCGTGGTGACGTCGAGCAAGGGCATCGCCAAGGTCACGGTGCAGCTCAACGGCGTGGAGGTCCACCAGCAGGGCGCCAAGACGCCCCAGCGCTCCGTGGCGGTGAGCGCGCCCATCGTGCTCAAGGAGGGCGCCAACGCGATCGTCCTGACCGCCACGGAGGCGGGCGGCGCGGTCCGGCAGGAGGTGCGCACTGTCATCTACGACAAACCCAAGCCGGTCGCCGCAGCCGCGGCGGGGGCAGCCGCACCTCCGCCGCCCACGGTGAAGCACGACAGTTGGGCGGTCATCATCGGCGTGGGGCGCTACCAGAGCACGGACATTCCCTCCCTGCGTTACACGGTCGCCGACGCGGACTCGCTCTACCAGATCCTGGTCGGGCCCGGCGGATTCAGGAAGGAGCACGTGCTCCTCATCACCGACAAGACGGAGAAGACGCCGACGCTCCGGAACATCAAGTGGGCGCTCGGGACCTTCCTGGCGCGCTCGGCGAAGAAGGACGACACCGTGGTGATCTTCTTTGCCGGGCACGGCGCGCCGGAGATCGACCAGCGCGGCGTCGAGCGCGACGGCTTGGCGAAGTACCTGATCCCCTCGGACGCCGACCCCGACGACCTCTACTCGACGGCGCTCCCCATGGACGAGATGCAGACGATCTTCGGGCGGGTCGAGGCCGAGCGCATGGTGGTCTTCCTCGACGCCTGCTACAGCGGCGCGGCCGGCGGCCGGACCTTCAGCTCGAAGAAGACGCGGGCGGCCAACCTCGACGACCAGTTTCTCGAGCGGCTGACGCGCTCCAAGGGGCGGGCCATCATCACGGCGTCGCGGCCGTCGGAGGTCTCCATCGAGCTGCCCGAGCTCGGCCACGGCATCTTCACGTACTACCTCGTCCAGGGGCTCAAGGGCGCCGCCGACCTCAACAAGGACGGCATCATCACGGTCCAGGAGCTGTACGAGTACGTCGAGCAGCAGGTGTCGGCGAAGTCGCGCTCGGTGGGCGGCAACCAGCACCCCGTCATGAAGGGCGAGATGGAAGGCGCGCTGCCGTTGGTGAAGGTCCGCTAGTCGCGTCCCTCGACGGGCAGCTTCGGCGCCTCCGTGGGCCGGAGCGGCCCCCAGACGCGCTGGAAGCACGTGTCGGCCAGCTGGAGCGCGCCGACCGGGTTGTGGGCCAGCACGCGGTCTTTGGCCACAAGCGTCGTGGCCAGCCCCTTGGAGTGCTTGAAGAAGAGGCTGTCGTGTCCCACGCACAGCCCGAGTACGATGTTCAGCTCGCAGCCGGCGTCATTGAGCAGCTCCGCCTGTGCGAGCGGGTTGCACATGGCCTCGTAGGTGCCGGGGTGGATCTTGTCCTCGTCTCGCAGACCGAGCCGCTCCTTCGGCACGCCCCCGTTCTTGCATGCCGCCGACGCGACCTCGAACCCGTGGCTCTCGAGGATGCCGCTGAGCGTCCGCGCCAGGTCCACCATGCTGATGCAGGTCGCGATGCCGATCCTGGTGAACCCCATCTCCCGTGCGAAGGCGCAGATCTCCTCCACGCGCGTCCAGCGGCAGTATCCCGCGCTCTCCACCAGCGCCGAGGCGTAGGCGACGCGGCGCACCTCGGGGTCCTCGTACCGCTCCCATGCCCGCTCGATGCCCTCCTCGTCCACCTTCGAAGGGCAGAAGCCGGGCCCGCGGGTCTCCGATTCGCCGTGGCGGCAGGCGCGGACGGAGGGCGGGCAGTAGGCGCACCCGGGGCTCTCGTAGCTCATGCCGTCGTGAGCTCCTTGGGCGCGGGGAACTTCCCCAGCATCAGGCAGCTCTTCTCGCACCGCACGTCCTGCGGCGGCGAGAATTCCGTGCAGGCGATCACGTCCACGAGGCTGCCGTCCCACACGGCTTCCGTGAAGTCCACGTTCACGTTCGTGTCGCGGAACGGGCACCGGAAGGCGCGCTTGGCGGTGAACGTGCCAGGGAACAGGCGCCGCCCCGCGACCAAGACGCCAACCAGCCCCGCGGTGACCGCGAGGAAAATCGGCACCGGCATGAGGAGCCACATGGTGCGCACCTCCTCGATCTGGAGTGCATTGCGGCTGCGCGAACTAGTTCTCATTGCAACGCCGACCGGCCCGGAACGCCATGAAGCGATTGATTCATTTCCATGGGCCCGATGCCTCAGCCGCGGCCGACGTCGCCCACGGTTTTTGCGCTTGACACGGCCCCCCTCCTGACCCCGTACTCTGCGCCACATGATCGCGGAACGCGGTCCGCGAGATGAACCTGACCGGACAACACTGCTACGAGGAGGGAAGCGACCTGCCATGGCAGCAATGCGCGGAGCCGATTTGATCGCGGAGTATCTCATCAGCGAGAAAGTGCCGTACGTGTTCGGGCTGTGCGGGCACGGGATCGTGGGCCTCATGGACGCCCTCGGGAGCCGGGCGGACCGGATCAAGATGATCGGCGTCCACCACGAGCAGGTCGCCGGCTACATGGCCGACGCCTACTATCGGATCGCGCACCGGCCGGTGGCGACCTTCACGTCGTGCGGCCCGGGGTCGGTGAACCTCGTCATCGCGCTCGCCTGCGCCATGATGGACTCGTCGGCGCTCGTGGCGATCACCGGCAACGTGCCGACCACCCAGTTCAACCGCGGCCCGTTCCAGGAGACGTACCGCCACCATCAGGCGGACTTTTCCTCCGTGGTGCGCCCGTACGTGAAGCGCAGCTTCCAGGTGCCGCGCCCCGAGATGCTCCCGCTCGTCCTGCGGCAGGCGTTCAAGACCGCCGCGACGGGCCGGCCGGGGCCCGTCAATGTCGACGTCCCGCTCGACGTCTTCGTCGAGGAAACCACCGCCCCACTGCCGGCGCCCGACCTATGGTGGCACGCGATCGACCGCCGCTCCGGCCCGTCGCCCGAAATCGCGCGCCGGGCATTCGACCTGCTCGCGGGGGCCGAGCGGCCCGCGATCCTCGTCGGCAACGGCGCCGCGCTGTCCGAAGCGGCGCCGGAGATCCGCCGGCTCGCCGAGACGCTCGGCGTGCCCGTCGCCAATACGCCCCAGGGAGCCGGCATCATGCCGGCGGACCATCCGCTGGCGCTCGGCGTTGTCGGGCGCAACGGCACCTACCCCGCGAACCAGGCGACTCGTCAGGCCGACGTCCTGCTGGCGCTCGGCGCGCGCTTCGACGACCGCGTGAGCAGCGGCTGGATCCCGGGCTACACGTTCACGATCCCGCCCACGAAGCTCGTCCAGGTGGACATCGACCCGGAGGAGATCGGCAGGAACTACCCCGTGCACCTCGGCGTGACCGCGGACGTGAAGACGTTCGTCCAGGCGGTGCTGGCGCTGGCGGAGGCGCGCGGCGGCGCCGGCGGCCGCGAGCCGTGGCTCGGCCAGGTCGCCGCGTGGCAGCGGAACTGGGTCGAGTACAACGAGCGCCGCTACCGCCCCGACGCCGTCCCGGTGCAGCCGGAGCACGTCGTCCGCACCCTGCGGAAGGTCGTGCCGCGGGACGGCATCATCGCCGTGGACGTCGGCGTGCATCACAACTGGGTCGTTCAGCAGTGGCCGGCCTATCTGCCGCAGACGCTCCTGCAGTCCTGGGGCTTCGCCGCCATGGGCTTCGCCGTGGGCGGCGTGCTCGGCGCGAAGCTCGCCGCTCCGGACCGGTGCGCCGTCGCCGTGTGCGGGGACGGCGGGTTTCTCATGACCTCCCACGCCGTCGCCACCGCGGTGGAGTACGGCATCCCGGCGACGTGGGTCGTCTGGAACAACTACGGCTACGCGTCCATCCGGGACCTGCAGCGCGGGGCCTTCGGCAAGGAGACGACGACGATGTTCACCCGCCAGCAGACCGGCGAGCCCTTCTCGCCGGACTACGCGGCGCTCGCGCGCGCCTGCGGCGCCGAGGGCATCCGCGTGACGGCGCCGGGCGAGCTCGGAGACGCGCTGGCCGCCGCCGTCCGCTCCGACCGGCCGACCGTGGTGGACGTCGTCGTGGACCCGAGCGCGGGGCCGATCGCAACCGGCACCTGGCAACTGCCGCCGTTGGCGCACCCCGAGCCGAACTACCCGGCGCTCGCGGCCGGAATCCAAAAGGACATGACATGACGAAAGGCAAGGCGAAGGTCATGCGGATGGAAGAAGCGTTCTGGGAGCTGCCGCCCGGGCACTTCCAGGCGTTCTCGAAGCTCCTCGTGCATCCCACGAACGCCGACACCCGGTACTTCGACTTCCGGATCTCGAGCTACCAGCCCCGCGGCTACGCCGAGGTCCATTCCCACGAGGTGGCGGAGAATCTCTACTACATCCTCAAGGGGCGCGGCGTCGTCGAGCTCGACGGCGTCCGGCACCTGGTCGAGCCGCACATGGTCATTCACATCCCTCCCGGCGTGCGCCACGGCATCTTCAACACGGGCCTGGAGGACCTCGTCTTTCTCGTGGTCGCCTCGCCGCCCTCCGACATGCCGGTCGTCGAGCCCGGCCGGAGCGTGAAGGACTGAACGGTGGCGTCCCGGTTCCCCCGCCTGTTCGCCCCGGGACGCATCGGCGGCCGCGCGATCAAGAACCGCATCATCATGGCGCCGATGGAGAAGAATCTGGGCACGGCCGAGGGCGCCGTGACGCAGCGCTATATCGACTACTGCGAGCATCGCGCGGCGGGCGGCGCGGGGCTCATCTTGCTCGAGTCCATGTATGTGGATCCCGCCGGGAAGAACCATCACCTCCAGCTCGGGATCCATGACGACGGGCTGATTCCCGGCTACCGCCGTCTCATCGAGGCCTGTCACCGCCACGGCGCGCTCGTGGGCGCGGAGCTGAACTTCGGCGGGCGCCAGACCTCGTCGGCGGTCACGGGGCGGCAGCCTGTCGCGCCGTCGCCGGTCCCGTGCGCCGTCGTCACCGCGGGGGATACGCCACGCGAGCTCACCGCGGAGGAGATCCGTGCGCTCGTCGACCGGTTCGCGGAAGCGGCCCGCCGCGCGGCGGCCGCGGGCTTCGACGTGGTGGAGGTGCACGGCGCCCACGGCTACCTGGTCGGCCAGTTCCTCTCGCCGTACGCGAACCGCCGCACCGACGAGTACGGCGGCGACTTCGAGCGGCGCCTGCGTTTCCCCCTCGAGGTCATCGCCGCCGTCCGGGAGGTCGTCGGCGCGGAGGTGCCGGTGCTCTATCGCCTCAGCGCGGACGAGCACGTGCCGGGCGGCCTCACGATCGACGACGTGTGTGAGATCGTGCCGCGCCTCGAGCGGGCCGGTGTCGACCTCTTCGACGTCTCCGCCGGCATCTACGAGTCCGCGGTCTGGATCGTCCAGCCGATGGAGATGCGGCCCGCGTGCCTGGCCCCGCTCAGCCGCCGCATCCGCGCGCGCGCGACGGTGCCCGTCAGCGTCGCGGGGCGGATCGGCGACGCGAGCGTGGCCGAGGCCGTGCTCGAGGCGGGCGATGCCGATTTCGTCACGCTCGGCCGCGCGCTCCACGCCGACCCCGACATGCCGCGCAAGAGCCTCGAGGGGCGGCTGGATGAGATCTGCTCCTGCGTGGGATGCCTCACGTGCAGCGACCTCCTCGGGCAGAACCTGCCGGTCCTCTGCCTGGCGAACACCCGCACGTCCCGCGAGCGGGAGTATGCGGTCCGGCCCGCCGCGCGGCCTCAGCGCGTGGTGGTCGTCGGGGCGGGGCCCGCCGGGCTCGAATCGGCGCGCGTCGCAGCCGAGCGCGGCCATGCCGTCACCGTCCTCGAGCGCGGCGGCGAGCCCGGCGGTCAGCTCCTGCTGAGCCGGCACGTGCCGGGCCGCGAGGACCTCGCCGCGCTCGTGGTCTACCTCGCCGCCGCCGTCGCGCGCGCCGGCGGCGAGATCCGGCTCGGCGTCGAGGCGACCGAGGACGTCGTCCGGGGGGAGGAGCCCGACGTCGTGATCATCGCGACCGGCGCGCGCCCCGGCATCCCGCCGATCCCCGGTATCCTCGACAGCCCGGCCGTCGATCTGTTTCAGATGCTCCGGCGCCCGCTGTCAGGGGCGCGGCGCGCCCTCGTGATCGGGGGCGGGATGCTGGGCGTGGGCGCCGCCCACGCGCTCGCGGCCCGTGGCGTCCTCGTCTGGGTGGTCGAGCCCGGCGGCGAGCTGTCGAGCGAGCTGGGCGTCCGCCCGCGGTGGCAGTACGTCGCCGGTCTCCGCGGCCGCGCGAACGTCACCGTGCATCTGAACACCACGGTCGAGGCGCTGTGGGCCGACGGCGCGCTCCTGCGCTCTGGAGGCCGCGCCGTCGAGCTCGAGGGCCTCGATCTCGTTGTCTCCACTCGCCCCCGGGTGGCCGTCAACGAGCTGGCCGAGGCGCTCAAGACGCGGGCGGGTGGGCCGCCCGTCTTCGAGGTGGGCGACTGCGTGGTCCCTCGCACCGCGTTCGAGGCGATGCAGGAGGGGGCGGCCCTGGGGCATCGGCTCTAGCCGCCCGTCAGCGCCGGCTCAGGCCGCGTGGCGGCGGGGCAGGGAGGACGGTGAGGGGGTGACGAGCAGAGGGCTCCCGGCTAGCGCGAGCGGGCGGCGCGGCGCCGGCGGGCCGCCGCCTGGCCCGCATCGTCCCGCGTTTCAGCCGGCGTCACGGATTGGATCAGCGGCAGGCTCGCCTCGCGGAGCGGCCGGCCGACGTGGTCACGAATCCAGTTGGCGTCCCACCACTCGAGCGGCGTCACCGACACGCCGTTGATCAACACCTCGTAGTGGAGATGGTCCCCCAAGGCGAACCCCGTGCTCCCCGTCCGCCCGAGCTCCTGCTCCTTGGTGACCGGGTCGCCTTCCTTCACGGCGATCGACGAGAGATGAGCGTAGAGCGTCTGGAGCCCGAGACCGTGGTCCACGACGACCGCATCCCCGTAGATCGACAGCGGCCCGGCGAAGACCACCACGCCCGAGTTGGCGGCGGGCACCGGACCGCGTTGCACCGCCGCCAGGTCGTAGCCGAAGTGGATTTGCGTGTCCACGTCCTGGCCGTGGTAGCGGTACGTCCGTGTCTCGGCGAAGTTGGAGAAGACCTTCGTGTTGCGCGGCTGGACGAAGACGCCTTCCCAGAGCGGGCGCGGCTGCGTCTTGCCCGCCAGCGCGCGCTTGACCTCCTCGGCCTGCTTGCGCTTGTCGCGGTTGACGGTAAGGAAAGCCGCAAGCAGATCGCCCGCCGCGATCGTGCCGGCGCGCTCGGGCAGGAGCTCGGGCAGCTTGCGCTCGAGGAACTCGTCCTTGATCTCGATCGTGTCGGTCTTGAAGCGCCGCGCCTTGACCTCGACGGCGACGGTGCGCGAGGTGACGTTGCCGGCCTCGTCCTGCGCGACCGCCGTGATGGGTGTCCCGGCCTCGTAGTTCCAGGGCAGGGCGACCAGGTCGACGAAGAGGTTGGACTCGGGCGGCCCGGCGGGGTAGGCGCGGAAGGCGAGCCCACCGACGGTGACGGCGACGCGTGAGGCGCCCTTGGACCGCAGCACGACCAGGCCGCCGCCGCCCTGCGCCCAGTAGCGTGTCGCGGCCACCACCTCGAGCGAGGGCGGCGTGAAGTCGAGCGTCACCTGCGTGGTCAGGATCGGCCGGTCGTCCACGCGGATCGGCCGCCAGAAGCCGTCGCGCGCCAGCACCTCGAGCGTTGCCGCGCCCTCGCGGAGGCCGAGGGTCGAGCCGGTGACCTGTAGGGCCACGCGCTGGTCGTTCGTCGGCGAGCCGGTGAAGGCCTGCTGCACGATCACGACTTTGGCGGAGCCCTGCCGCAGGCGGATCTCCATCGAGCGCACGCCGCCCCTGGCGGCCCGCATGTCCACGGCCAGCGGTGTCTTGACCCCGATCCAGCGCGGCACGGGGTCGAGGCTGGCGCGGATGCCGGGCACGTTCTGCCGCCATGCAAGGTACCCGAGGGCGCCGACCACGAGGAGCGACGGGACGACGATGATGGTGAACCAGAAGCGGAACGTCGAGCGGGCCACGGGCCATCATAGCAAGGCCCGCTCGCCCCGCGGACAGGAATGTGCTAGGAGCGTGTCGGAGAATTTCTCTCCGCTCTGACTGAAAACTCTGGTGTAGTGGAATCATGAACACACCGACGCGAGGCGAGACCGCACCGCCTGAACAGGCCCCGCTGCTCACCGTGGAGGCACAGCCGGCGGCGCCC